>NZ_JARWRU010000001.1 GCF_029867845.1 Nocardia farcinica
CCGCCGGGGGGGCGGGGGCCCCCGGCGGCGGGAGGCCGAGCCCGCGGCCGCGCGAGGGCGCCGGTCGGGAACCGCGCGCGGGTCGGGGATGGCGCGCAGAGCGAGGAAGCCGACGGGTTCGGTGGCCAGGCGGGCGTAGCGTTCGGGGTCGATGTCGGCCGCGGAGGGCACGGGGCGGGGTTCGCGGACGCATTCGAGGAGGAAGCCCACGGCGCGCAGTTCCTCACAGGTCTGTTCCAGCGGGGACAGCCAGTGACGGACCTGCCAGCCCTTCGACCAGATCTCCTCGACGACCCTGGGGCGGAAGTAGTCGCCGCCGTGGCGTAACCAGTCGCCGGTGGGGTGCGGTCGGGACAGCACCAGGGCGCCGCGCGGACGCAGCACCCGGCGCAGCTCGCGCAGGGTGGCGGTGCGGTCGTCGAGGTATTCCAGGGCGAGGGCGAACAGGACCAGATCGACCGAGGCGTCGGGCAGCCAGGAGATGGGCTCGTTGAGGTCGTGGACGCGGAAGTGCGCCTGTGGCACGCGCTTACGGCTCAATTCGACCATGCGGGGGCTGATGTCCAGGCCGACCACCCAGGCGCCCCTGGCGACGAGTTCCTCGGCGTACAGTCCCGGGCCGCAGGCCACGTCGAGCACGGTACGACCGGAGACATCGCCCAGCAACTCCAGGCAGGCGGGGCGGTCGAGGTGGGCGTTGTAGATTCCCTCGCGCGCGTGTTCGAGGAATTCCTCGGCGAACAGATCGTACTGGGGGTCCGAGCCAACCCTGTCGGTCATGCGCTCAGTCTGCCCGAAAGACGCGGCGGACGCGGGCACAATTCCCCTTCGTCGCCGCAGATCAGGACCCTACGGGACGGTAGGTTCCGAACGGGGGGACCGCCGGGGGGGAGGTGGCGGCGACCGCCGGTGACCGGCTGGGCCGAGATCGGTGCGGCGCTCCCCGCGACCATCGGACCATCGCGCCGACCGGAGGTGAGCCTCCTCGCGTCGGATGCCCGTTCCCGCCAGGCGGCCGTGTCCAGCAACCCGCTGGAATCACGACGGCGACGAATGGTCACGGCAGGGCGAGCGCCACGTCGCGCCCCTCGGGCACGGTGATGCGCACGCGGGTGATCGACCCGGCCGCGAACTCGAAGCCGACGAGCGCGAACAGCTGTCCGCCGGGCGCGATCACCGCCGCGGCCTCGCCGTCGGCGAATATCGGTGCGGCACAGGCGATCCGGTCAGCGAACGATCTGGTCTCCGCCGCCACGGCCCGTGCGCCGCGCACGGTCGCGGCGGCTGTCCGCGGCAGCAGGCGCGCGTCGGCGGTGCGGACCGCGTCGGGTGCGAGCAGGACGACCAGCCGTTCGATGTCGCCGTCGCGCGCGGCCGCGAGGAAGGCCTCGACC
>NZ_JARWRU010000002.1 GCF_029867845.1 Nocardia farcinica
CCCGCCCGGCCCCGGCCCCCCCCACAACCCCCCCGGGGGGCCGTTTAACCTAACAAAGCCCCCCCGCGCGGGGCCCCCCCGCCCCCTCCCCCTTCCCGGGGGGCGCCGAGGGCGACATCCAGATCGAGGCGCACCACACCGTCGAGGACACCGCCATCGTCCTCGGTCAGGCGCTCGGTCAGGCGCTGGGCGACAAGAAGGGAATCCGCCGCTTCGGCGACGCGTTCATCCCGATGGACGAGACCCTCGCGCACGCATCGGTGGACGTGTCGGGGCGGCCCTACTGCGTGCACGTCGGTGAACCCGACCACCTGCTGCACGCGGTGATCCCCGGTTCCCCGGTGCGCGGCACCGGCGACCCGGGCGCCCCCTACTCCACGGTGCTCAACCGGCACGTGTTCGAGTCGATCGCCCTCAACGCCCGCATCGCCCTGCACGTGCGGGTGCTCTACGGCCGCGACCAGCACCACATCACCGAGGCCGAGTTCAAGGCGGTGGCCCGCGCCCTGCGCGCCGCCGTGGAACCGGATCCGCGGGTGACCGGGGTGCCGTCGACGAAGGGAACGCTGTGACAACGAAATCCGTCGTCCTGCTCGACTACGGCTCGGGCAACCTGCACTCGGCCGAACGCGCGCTGGCGGGGGCGGGCGCGACGGTGGAGGTGACCGCAGACCCGCAGGCCGCGCTGGCCGCCGACGGCCTGGTCGTGCCCGGCGTCGGCGCGTTCGCCGCGTGCATGGAGGGCCTGCTGTCGGTGCGGGGAGAGAAGATCATCGGCCAGCGCCTGGCCGGTGGCCGTCCGGTGCTCGGCATCTGCGTGGGCATGCAGATCCTGTTCGAGCGCGGGGTGGAGTTCGGTGTGGAGACCGAGGGCTGCGCCGAGTGGCCAGGGGTGGTGGAGCGCCTCGACGCGCCGGTGCTGCCGCACATGGGGTGGAACACCGTGGCGGCGCCGCGGGACAGCGTGCTGTTCGCTGGTCTGGACGCCGACACCCGTTTCTACTTCGTGCACTCCTACGCCGCCCAGAAGTGGGAGCTGCCCGAGGGCGACCACATCGCCGCCCCGAAGCTGACCTGGGCCGAGCACGGCACCCGCTTCCTGGCCGCGGTGGAGAACGGCGCGCTGTCGGCCACCCAGTTCCACCCGGAGAAATCCGGCGACGCGGGCGCGCACCTGCTGCGCAACTGGGTGAACTCGCTGTAGCCACCGGGCGGATCGGGGTTCGCCCCCAGCACGTTCTGGGGGCTGCGCCCTGATCCGCCCGTGGGCCGCCGGCGCGACACTCGGGGGTGAGGAGGTATGCCCATGAAACCGGTCACCCCGTCGTCGAACACAACACCGTCGGTCAGCTCTGTGCCGGGTAGCTCTCTGCCCGTCACCGACCGCCCGGTCACCGTGCCCGCGGTCGTCCTCGGCGGCTACGCCCTGGTCGCGACAATCGCCTGCCTGGTCACCGTCACCGAGACGATCCTGTTCTATCCCAACGTCTTCCACGACATCCCGGACTCCCTGGCGCGCACCGAGGAGTTCATGAGCGTGGTCGGCGTCGGCGACGTGCTGCGCCCGATGGGGGCGGTGCTGACACTGGTCGCGCTGATCGCCGCGGGGGGGCGGGGGGCGGGCGGCGGACGCCCCCCCCGGGGCGGCGCCCACCAGGGGCGCCGGGGGGGGGGGGCGGGAGG
>NZ_JARWRU010000003.1 GCF_029867845.1 Nocardia farcinica
CGCCATGACCGTGCTCACATCCCACAGCACACGCGACAGCGGCACGTCGAGCGCCTGGCAGATGGCGGCGAGCAACTCGCTGGAAGCCTCCTTGCGGCCCCGCTCCACCTCCGACAGGTAGCCCAGGCTCACACGGGCCGACGTGGAGACCTCACGCAGGGTGCGGTGCTGGGCGAGACGTGCACGCCGCAGACTGTCGCCGATGGCCTCTCGCAGCAGCGTCATCTCGATCTCCTTCGCTCCGATCACCGTGCGCCGCGTCGGCGACCTCGCCTGGCGCGCACCGCTCTTTCTGGCACAACGTCCCGGGCTGCCCGGCGGTTCCCGGACGGCGGAATCGTGGTCGGCGAATCAGCCGCCCTGGACGCACCGGAGCAGTTCCCGGACCGCGGACTGCGCCGCGGTGAGTCTGATCGTCCACCTGTCCCCCGACAGCCGCAACCGCATGACCTCGGTGTGCGATGGACCCGACACGCCGAGGAAGACCGTCCCCACGGGGTGTCCGTCCTGGCTGTCCGGCCCGGCGACACCGGTCAGCGCGACACCCCAGTCGGCTCCGCAGCGGGTGCGCGCGCCCACCGCGAGCTGCTCGGCGGCCCCCGCCGAGACCGGTCCCGCCGAGGCGAGCAGGTCCGCGCCGACACCGGCGAGGGAGTGCTTGAGATCGGTCGCGTAGACCACGAGCCCGCCGCGCAGCACGGCGCTGGCGCCGGGCACCCCGGCCAGGGTGGCGCTGAGCAGGCCGGCGGTGAGCGATTCGGCGGTCGCGACCGTCTGCCCCACCGCCCGCAGCGCCGCGATCAGTTCGGCGACCGGGGCGCCGCCGGTCAGCGGATCGCCCGGCGGAGCGTTCACGCGCCGCGCGCCTTGGGCGAGCCGGCGAACCACACCCGCGCGGCCTGGCCGACATAGTCCAGGCCGGTGACCACGGTGAGCACCAGCGCCAGGTACATCAGCACCATCCCGACCGTCTCGAAGGCGCCCGACAGCGGCAGCAGCAGCACCGCGATGGCCACCGACTGCACCAGCGTCTTGAGCTTGCCGCCGCGTCCGGCGGGGATGACGCCGCGCCGCACCACGATCAGCCGCAGCAGTGTGACGCCCAGTTCCCGGCCGATGATCACCAGGGTGATCCACCAGGGCAGGTCGCCGAGCACGGACAGGCCGATCAGCGAGGCCCCGATGAGCGCCTTGTCGGCGATCGGGTCGGCGAGCTTGCCGAAGTCGGTGACCAGGCCGTACTTGCGGGCCAGCTGCCCGTCGAACCGGTCGGTGATCGCCGCCAGGCCGAACAGCGCGGCCGCGCCGACGCGCCAGCCGGTGTCGTGCCCGCCGCCGGCGAACAACGCCAGCAGGAACAGCGGAACGATGGCGATCCGCAGCATGGTCAGCACATTGGCGATGTTGAGCAGCGGCGCGGGCTCGTCGGAGGACGCCGCGACGAAGTGCGGACGTTCCGGCGCGGGCGCCGGTGCGGGGGCGGGGAGCGGCCTGGCCGCCACCCGGGAGGCGAGCTCCCCGGGACGGTCGCTCA
>NZ_JARWRU010000004.1 GCF_029867845.1 Nocardia farcinica
GCTCCGGGCGGTGACGGTGCCCCTGTTCCACCGTTCCTACCCCCCCTCCCCACCTGTTCGGTGCCATCCGCCCCGGCGCCCCCCGCCGTTTCCCCTGGGGTGGCCACGTCGTTTCCGCGGCGCTACGATCCCGCCCGTGACCAGATTCTCCGCCGCCATGACGGCAGGCTCCGCCGCGTTCGTATTGTTGCTCGCCGGTTGCGGAACAGATGATTCCGGCCATTCCACCGATTCCGGGCGCACCACCGCCACGAGTTCCGCCGCGCCTGCCGCCGATGCCGCCGAGTCGGGAACGGTCGGCAACGCGAAGGCGAGCATGTTCGTCATCGCCTACACCAACGCTTTTCCCGAACTCGCCGGCGGCCGCGCGGACGGCGAGATCGCGGAATTGTTCACCACCGTCTGCGGCGCGATCGCCGAGGGAGAAAATCGGGACGCCACCGTCGCCGAGATCGTCGAGCGCACCGGCTCGGCGGCCACCACCGACGAGGCCGACGCCATCTACACACTCGCGCAGTACATGTGCTGAGCGCGACATGTGCTGAGCGCGCCCGCCGGGGCGGGGGCGGACGAGTTGGTCTGTAAGCCGGATCCTGTCCCCGGCTCGCGCCGGGTGGCGACCATCCATCTGGGCACACCGTCGCCGGGTACCTCGAGCGGTCAACCCGCAGGCTCGGGCGAGCAACCCTCGAACACCTGCGCAGCCGCACTCTCGCGAATGCGACCTTCGACCTTGCTCCGGGCGGGGTTTACCGAGCCGCCCCGGTCACCCGGGGCGCTGGTGCGCTCTTACCGCACCGTTTCACCCTCACCACACAGCCTGCGAAAGGCCGTGGGCGGTCTGTTCTCTGTGGCACTGTCCCGCGGGTCACCCCGGGTTGCCGTTAGCAACCGCCCTGCTCTGTGGAGTCCGGACTTTCCTCGGCGGAGGGCGGCGGCACAGCCGTGCCCGTTCCCCTCGCCGCGGCCGCCCGACCAACTCGTCCGCTCGAACAGCGTACCCGCCCCGCCATCCCCGGCCGGTCGGCGGGCGGGCACGCCAGTACGGTTAGTCGTCATGGAACGTCTCGAGGTCGGTTTTCCCTCAGGTGGCGGTCGGTGCGCCGCCTGGCTGTATCCTCCCGCAGGCGTCCCCAAGCCCCGCCCGCTCGTGGTGATGGGGCACGGCCTGGGGGGCACACGGGACATGGGGCTGGACAGGTACGCCCGCAGATTCGCCGCGGCGGGCATGGCCGTATTGGTGTTCGACTACCGGCATTTCGGCGCCAGCGAGGGTGAGCCGAGGCAGTTGCTGAGCCTGTCCCGTCAGCGCGAGGACTGGCGTTCGGCCATCGCCTACGCCCGCACCCTGCGTGGCATCGACAAGACCCGCATCGCCCTGTGGGGCACCTCGCTCGGCGGCGGGCACGTGCTCACCGTGGCCCCCGAGGACGACTACATCGCCGCCGTGGTGGCCCAGGTGCCGTTCACCAGCGGCTGGGCCTCCACCAGGGCCAAGGGGCTGATCAGCCTGACCAAGGTGAGCGCAATCGCGCTGACCGACGTGTTCTTCGGGCCGCTGCGCCGCAAACCGGTGCGGGTGCGGGTGGCGGGCCGCAAGCGGTCCGCGGCGCTGATGAGCGCGCCCGACGTCCCAGCGGGGTTCGGCAGGCTGACCGAGGAGAGCGAGACCTACGAGCCGAAGATGCCCGCCCGCGCGGCCTTCTCGCTGCTGTTCGACGCGCCGGGCAAGCACACCAGGGCGATCAAGACGCCGGTCTTCTACGCGATCGCCGACAACGACACCATCACCCCGGTGGGGCCGACGCTCGAGGCCGCCGAGCGCACCAAGCACCCGGTCGTGAAGCGTTATCCGGTTGGCCATTTCGACATGTACTTCGACGAGGTGTTCGAGCAGGTCGTCTACGACCAGACCGAGTTCCTGGTGTCGGTGCTGCGCCCCTGAGGCGAGACCAAGGGACGAGCCCCGGGAATACGACCACCGCCCCCCCCCCCCGGGGGGGGGGGGGGGGGGGCCGGGGCCGCGGACCCGCGTGTCAATGGCCCCGAGTGGGGGGGGTTTTAGGGGGGGTGATGCGCGGGATTAAA
>NZ_JARWRU010000005.1 GCF_029867845.1 Nocardia farcinica
AGTTCGTCGGCCAGCGCCAGCAGCCGCCTGCCCTCCGGGTCGTCTGCGGGTTCACCGGCCTGCGCGCCGCCGACGATCACCAACTCGGTGTCGGGCAGACCGGTCAGCGCGCAGATCAGCGTCTCGAATCCCTTGCGCGGCACCAGTCTGCCGACGCTGATCATCCGGTGCGGCGCGGCCTTCTCCTCGGCGGGCCCGTCGAGGCCGAACTGGCCGAGGTGCACCCCGCACGGGATCACACAAGTGCGGCTGCGCGGCACCCCCATCCTGGCCAGCTCGAAGACCTCGTCGGCGCAGGTGGCGATGATGCGGTCGGCTCGGCGGGCGATCCGCTGTTCGAGTTCGATCCGCTCCCGCGGGCTGGTGTCGTCGGCGCCCTGGTGGCGGCGCTTCACCACGCCGAGCGCGTGGAAGGTCTGCACGGTCGGGATACCGGCGGGGCTTGCGGCGGCCTGGGCGGCCAGCCCCGACATCCAGAAGTGCGCGTGCACCACGTCCGGTCGTTCGGTGTGCCACCGATCGGCCAGGAAGTCGCCGAATTCGCCCATGTGGGGCAGCAGTTCGTCCTTGGGCAGCACCCGGGCGGGCCCGGCGGGGACGTGGACCACCCGGTAGTCCTGTTCGGTGGTGACGCACTCGGAGGCGTCCCGGTCCTCGCGCCGGGTGTAGACGGTGACGTCGTGCCCCTGCCTGCTCAGCGCGGCCGACAGCTCCGCGACGTGGACGTTCTGCCCGCCCGCGTCCACACCGCCCAGGGCTGCGAGCGGGCTCGCGTGTTCGGATACCATCGCGATCTCCATGCTCGGGCCTTTCTTCCGTGGGGCGGGTCGATCCGGGGCGGTCGATCGGGGGTCAGCGGGCGGCGAGTTCGGTGAGCAGGGCGTCCCAGCGGCGCACGAAGGCGTCGATTCCGTAGTGCTCCGTGGCGAATTCGCGAGCCGACTTACCTGTCAGCGCCGCCAGGTCGGGCTCGTGCAGCAGTTCGCGGAACCGCGCGGTCAGCTCGGCGACGTCGGCGGAGATCGCGCCCGCCTCGGGCGGAACCGCCGCCACTGCCTCGGTGGTGGCCAGGGCGACGACCGGCATCGCCAGGTGCATGGCCTCCAGCAGCGACAGACCGAGCGAGGTCCAGCGGGCGGTGTGCAGGTAGACCCGGCGCCGGGCCATCTGTTCGTGCAGCCGCGCCTGGGCGAGGTCGCCGATCGGCCGGACCGGGTGGGCGGTCGGCTCCGGCGCGACGTACTCCTCGGCCCCGATGCCGTACAGGTCGACCTGACCCATCTGGGCGAATCGCGGCAGCAGATCGGTGCCGGTGATCCGCCCGCGCCGCACCGGTTCGTTGATCAGCGCGACGCCGTGCGGCAGCTCGCCGGTGTACAGCGGGCCGGGATCGACGATCCCGTGCGGGACGACCAGGGTCGGTGCGCGGCCGTTGTCCCACATCAGCTCGTTGAAGTGGGTGACGTGCACGATCGGGATGTCGGCGCGCTCGGCCAGCGGATGCCTGGTGGTCGCCGCCTGCGGGCGTGGCGTGTTGTGCTCGACGTAGACCGCGGGGATGTCGAAGCCGGGGCGGCGCCCCAGCCAGCGCTCCACCAGTTCGAGTTCCTCGGGCCGTTGCAGCACCACCACATCCGGCTCGGCCTCCCGCAGCCGCGCCGCGGGCACCTCCTGCGCCGACGGCCAGTCCCGCCCACCGCGCCCGCGCCCCCAGGGGCCGCCGCCGCGCAGGGTCGGCAACAGACAACGATGCCTGCCCTGGACGAACGAGGTGGTCCAGGAGCCGTGGACGTGCCAGAGCAGAATCGCGAGCGGTTCGCCCGTCGTGGCCATGCCCTAGCTCTTGCCTTTCACCGACACCTCAAACAAGGTCCGGCGGGAGCCACGGGTACGGGGCTGTACCGTCCCGGCGTGGGCGCTTCCCAGCGTGGGCGCTGTCCGGGACGGGCGTTGTTTGGGCAGGACGCGCCAGGCAACACCCGGGGCATGAGCGCACCGAACGCTGTCCGGGTGTCCGAGAACCGAACGGCCACCGACACGATGGTCATCCTCGATCCCGCCACCGGTGCCACCGTCGGCACCGTGCCCATGACCACCGCCGCCGAACTCGACCGGCAGGT
>NZ_JARWRU010000006.1 GCF_029867845.1 Nocardia farcinica
GCCTTGCGCGTGGCGGGCACCACGGCGGTCAGCATGAGCAGTGGGTCGTCGCCGACCACGGAGAAGGAGTGGAAGCGGGCGCGACGTCCGCTCGAATCGCATCAGCCCAGCCTAGAACCTCGATCGACTTCACCGCCGAGAACGAACCCGGCGCGGACTGCCGGAAAGCGAACACGGGCCTGGACGAATGTAGGCGAATCCGTGTTAACTTAAGCGTGAATGGGAATTCACTTACCTCGATCGGAGCCAGCTATGCGGTCCGCCGTCATCGTGGACATCGTCCGCACCCCGTCCGGGAAGGGCAAGGCCGGTGGCGGCCTCGCCGATGTGCATCCGGCGACGCTGCTCGCCTGCGTGCTGTCCGAGCTCGTCGCGCGCAACGATCTCGACCCGGCCGTGGTCGACGACGTCATCGGCGGGTGTGTCACCCAGAGCGGCGAACAGGCGCTCAACATCACCCGCACCGCCGTGCTCGCGGCGAACTTCCCGGAGACGGTGCCCGCCACCACCGTCGACCGGCAGTGCGGGTCCAGCCAGCAGGCCGCGCACTTCGCCGCCCAGGGCGTCATCTCCGGCGCCTACGACGTGGCCATCGCCTGCGGTGTGGAGATGATGAGCCGCGCGCCGATGTTCTCCAACGCCCAGGGCAAGGACACCAACGGCGCGCCGCTGGCGCACCGCTTCCCGGAGGGCCTGATCCAGCTGGGCATCGCCGCCTAGATCATCGCCGCCCGTTGGATGTTCGACCGCGAAGCGCTCGACGAGTTCGCCGCGCGCTCGCACCGCCTGGCCGCCGAGACCGCCGCCTGGGGCGGCTTCGACCGGGAACTGGTCGCCGCGGGCACGCTCACCGCCGACGAGACGATCCGGCCCGGCACCACCGTCGAGAAGCTGTCCGGGCTGCGTCCCGCCTTCGCCGACGACGCTTTCCAGGCGCGCTTTCCCGAGATCGACTGGTCGATCACCCCGGGCAACTCCTCGCCGCTGTCCGACGGCGCCTCGGCGGCACTCATCATGAGCGAGGAGGCCGCCGCGAAGCTCGGCCTGACCCCACGCGCCCGCTTCCACTCCTTCTCCGTGGTCGGCGACGACCCACTGCTCATGCTGACCGCCGTGGTGCCCGCCACGCGCAAGGCGCTGGAGCGGGTGAGCCTCGGGGTGGACGACATCGACGCTTTCGAGGTCAACGAGGCGTTCGCCTCGGTGCCGCTGGTGTGGCAGCGCGAGCTGGGCGCCGACCCGGACAAGCTGAACCCGCGCGGCGGCGCGATCGCGCTGGGCCACCCGCTCGGCGCGTCCGGCACCCGCATCCTGGCCACCCTGGTCAACCACCTCGAGCAGACCGGCGGCCGCTACGGCTTGCAGACCATGTGCGAGGCGGGCGGCCTGGCCAACGCCACGATCATCGAGCGCCTCGGATGACGGCGGTGCGTTCGGCGCTGGTCACCGGCGGCTCGCGCGGCATCGGCGCCGAGGTCGCGAACAAGCTGGCCGCCGAGGGGTACCACCTGACGATCGCCGCCCGCACCGCCGAGACGCTGGAGGCGACGGCCGAGCGCCTGCGCGCCGAGCACGGCGTGGAGGTACAGCCGGTGGTCGCGCGGATGAACGACCTGGACGAGGTGCGGGCGCTGGCCGCCGCGCACGGCGACCGCTTCGGCGGACAGAACGTGCTGGTGCTCAGCGCGGGCACCGGCACGGCCGGCCCGGTGGCGGACATGCCCGCCAAGACCTACGAGCGCATGCTCGACGTCAATTTCCGCGCCCCGATCACCCTCGTCCAGGCCGCCATCCCGCTGTTGCGCAAGAGCGCCGCCGAGGACGCCGCCCGCGGCGCGAAGATCATCGCGCTCGCCTCCATCACCGGCGTGGTCGGCGAGGCCGGGCTTGCCGCCTACGGGGCGACCAAGGCCGCGCTGGTCTCGCTGTGCGAGACGGTCTCGCTGGAGGAGTCCGCGGGCGGGGTGAGCGCCACCGCCATCTCCCCCGGCTACGTCGACACCGACATGACCGCCTGGAAGCGCGAGGAGCTCGACCGGTCGGCCATGCTCACCACCAACGACGTCGCCGAGATGGTGCTGGCCATCACCCGGCTGTCCCGTAATGCCGTGGTGCCCAACATCGTTCTCTCCCGCGCGGGCGACCAGCTCTGGCGCGCCTGAGACTCGCGACAGACGTCGGGGGGGGGGGGGGGG
>NZ_JARWRU010000007.1 GCF_029867845.1 Nocardia farcinica
CCCCCCCGCGGGCCCCCCCCCCCCCCCCCCCCCCCCCCCCCCCCCCCCCCCCCCCCCCCCCCCCCCCCCCCCCCCCCCCCCCGGCGGATGTTCTCCACCACCGGTTCGATGATCGCCAGCAGCAGATCGAGCTTGGAGGGGTAGTGATAGTAGAGCGATGCTTTTGTGATTCCCACCGCATCCGCGACCTCGCGCAGGCTCGTCTGTTCGAAACCCTTGCTCGTGAACAGCTTGACCGCCGCGTCCCTGATCGCCATTTTCGTGCCGCCACCTGCGATGATGTCGTGGCCTGGATACGGTTGAGCCATGGGCTGATCCTCTCACCCCGGCCGGTGCGTGTCGGCCAGGTCACGAAAACTGAGGTTGTTCCTCCGCTTAGTCGCCGGTTAGTCTACCTACCGCACGGTAGGCAGGAGCGTTGTGGAGGCGGGGCGCGCCGCAGAGGCCCCGCGAAGTGCTGTCTACGCAGGCCATGAACGAGCACGTCCCAGTCATTCGCTAGGAGAACCCACTCGTGTCCGTCTATCTGTACCGATTCGGAAAGTTCGCTTTCCGCCGCAAATGGATAGTGCTGCCCGTCTGGCTCGTCCTGCTCGGCGTGCTGGCCGCCCTCGGCGGGCAGCTGGGCAAGCCGATGAGCAACGACTTCAGCATGCCCGCGCTCCCCTCCGAGCGCGCCACCGACATCCTCGACAAGCACTTCCCCGGCGCGTCCTCGGCCTTCGAACTCGACGCGGTCACCGGCACCTACGTGATCGCCGCGCCCGAGGGCCAGAAACTGACCGACCCGGCCAACCGGGCCACCGTCGACGCCCTGGTCGCCGCCCTCGACGGGCTGCCGATCGTCGACCACGCCAAGCCGGTCACCAACCCGATCCTGGCCGCCGAGGCCATGGGCTGCCTGGACGCGCCCGATCCGGCCACCTGCAGCGGCGCCCCGTTGAACGTGCTCAACACCGAAGCGCCGGACTCGGTCGCCGTGATCGCGGTGCCCTTCACCATCCCCTCCTTCACCGACATCACCGCCGCCGACCGCGAGGCCGCCTACGACGTGGCCGACGCCGCCCGCGCGGCCGGCCTGACCGTCGAGGTCTCCGGCAGCATCGCCCAGGAGGAGGTGCAGCCCAGCGGCCAGGCCGAGCTGATCGGCATGGCGGTGGCGCTGGTCGTCATGATCATCGGCTTCGGCGCGATCGTCGCCGCCTTCGTCCCGATCGTGACCGCGATCTTCGGTCTCGGCGCGGCCATCGCGATGGTCACCCTCGGCACCTCGTTCATGGAGATTCCCAGCTTCACCACCTTCCTGGCCTCCATGATCGGCATCGCGCTGTCCATCGACTACGCGCTGTTCATCGTCTCCCGCTACAAGCACGAACTCGTGGTCCAGGACTCGCCCGAGGAAGCCGCGGGCGTGGCGCTCGGCACCGCGGGCTCGGCGGTGGTCTTCGCCGGCCTGACCGTCATCATCGCGCTGGCGGGCCTGAGCATCGTCGGCGTGCAGTTCCTGACCTTCATGGGCCTCGGCGGCGCCGTGGCGGCCGCCTTCGCGGTGATCACCGCCATCACCCTGATGCCCGCGCTGCTCGGCGCGTTCGGCCGCTTCCTGTTCACCCCGAAGCTGCCCTTCGTCGCCAAGCACGATCCCGAGGACGACGACGCGGTCACCAACGGCATGCGTTTCGGCCGCCTGCTCGGCAAAGCGCCCTGGGTCGCCGTGGTGCTCAGCGTGGTGGTGCTCGGCGCCCTGGCCGCGCCCGCCGCGAACCTCAGCCTCGGCCTGCCGGGCGAAGACGCCATGCCCGCGGAGTCCACCGTCCGCAAGGCCTACGAGCTGCGCACCGAGGGCTTCGGCGAGGGCAGCAACGGCGTGCTCAACGTGGTCGTCGACCTGGAGAACGTGCCGGGCGACCGGCGCGAGGAGGCCGTGAACACGCTGCGCGAGCGGCTGGCCGGCTACTCGGACATGGACTACGTGAC
>NZ_JARWRU010000008.1 GCF_029867845.1 Nocardia farcinica
GGGGGGGGTGTTTTGCCGCCGTGGGCGGGGGGGCGCGCCAGACCCACCTGGGGGTCGGGGTGCGCCGCACCGCCGCGCCAGTTCATGAAGCCGACCAGCATGCCGGGATGCACCGGGCCGGTCTCGTAGATGACGCCGTAGCCGTCGCCGTCGAGATCGGCGTGCTGGCGCGAGATGCGGGTCTGCAGGCCGCCCTCCCACGGACGCAGTTCCTCGTCGAAGACGCCGAAGACCGCCGAGGCCGGGTGCAGGCGCAGGTGAGCACCGATGTTCTTGTTGCGCAGGCCGGAGCGGCGCAGCAGCGCGGGGGTCTGCACCGCGCCGGCCGACACCACGACGGCCTTGGCGCGCACGTGCAGCCGCGCGCCCTCCTCGGTGCGGGCAACCACGCCCTCGGCCCTGCCCGCCTTGACCTCGATGTGGCGCACGTCCGCGCCGACGACCAGCCGCGCGCCGCGGGCGGCGGCGTCCGACAGCCAGGTCTTGGTGACCGACTGCTTGGCGCCGACCCGGCAGCCGTACCCGCAGCGGCCGCACTCCACGCCCGCGTCGCAGGCGTCGGTGACATTGCGCGGCAGCGGGCCCATGTCCCAGCCGAGCGCTTTCGCGCCGCGTTCGAGCACGGTGTCGCGCGCGGAGATGGTGGAGCGGTCGAAGTTCACCGACAGCCGCTTCTCCACCGCGTCCAGCGCCTCGGAGAACTCCTCGGTGGCGAACTGCTTCGCGCCGATGCCCGCCCATTCCTCGCGCACCGTGTCGGGGGTGCGCAGCGAGGTGCTCCAGTTGACCACCGTGCCGCCACCGAGGCAGCCACCCGCGACCAGGGTGAGCAGCCCCTCGGCGGTGGCATTCGGGCCGGGTGCGTAGAGCTTGGTGAGCGCGTCGAGCTCGCCCGCGCCGAAGTCGGCGTCGTCGTAGTAGCCGCCACGTTCGAGCACCACCACGTCGAGCCCGGCCTCGGCCAGCACGGCCGCCGCGGTGCCGCCGCCCGCGCCGGAACCGACCACCACCACATCGCAGTCCAGGGTGGCGTCCTCGCTGTAGCGCAGCGGGCTGAGCGCGGGCCGCGGCGCGGTGGCGAGCGGGCCGGGCGGGCCGGGGTAGCCCATCTGCTTCCACAGCGGATTGAAGCCCTCCGGCCCTGGCGTGACGTAGTAGGACAGCAGCGTGCCCTTCTTCAGCGCCTGGAACAGCGCGCGCTTGGCCCCGAGCCGGGATTCGGCGAGCTCGAGCAGCACCCGCTCGCGGTCGGCGGGCGAGAGTTTGGAGAATGAGCGCAGACCGGCGCCAACGACCAGGCCGAACAGCGGGCTGTCCCACATGCCGAGGACGGTGGACAGCAGTTTGCCGCCCGAGGGGTCGGGATCACGCGACAGCATCGACAGCATGACGTCGGGGACGCCGAGTTCGGTGGCCGAGGGCAGACCGAGCCCGTCCCCGGGGGCGAAGGTATCGCAGATCAGCTCGAGCGCAGCGCGCTGTTTGGCCGTCAGCTCCATAGGGTGTGACTCCAGAAGAAAGAATGACGAAATACGCGATGTGGGTGCATCGCGACGGAATACAGACTCACATATCTTGAGTTCTCAGAAACCTACTCCGCTCAAATTCGGGAGTAAAGGCCGCATTTCGATCATTCCGGCGCGGGCTGACAGCGCGGGCAGAAATAGATTCCTCGCTCGCGTTGGATGAACCGGTCCGACATCGGGACGCTCTCGCCGAGCGCGCGCACCCTGATCCCGGCGCCACAGCGCTTGCACGGCATCCTGGCCCGGCCGTAGACCAGCTCGCGCCAGGGCGGACGGTGCGCGGCGGCGTGCAGCACCCGGTGCGACTCGTTGACCAGGGCGGCCAGATCGGGCACGTCGGCGACCGGGGTGGCCGGGTGCACCCGGCGCAGGAAACAGATCTCGCTGCGGTACTTGTTGCCGATGCCCGCCAGATTCCGCTGGTCGAGCAGGGCGAGACCGACGGCGCGCCCGGGGTCGGCGGCCAGCCGCCGCCGCGCCTCCTCGGGGTCCCAGTCCGGTCCGAGCAGGTCGGGGCCGAGGTGGCCGATGATGGTGTCCTCGTGTTCGCGGCGCACCACGTCGACCGCGCCGAGGGA
>NZ_JARWRU010000009.1 GCF_029867845.1 Nocardia farcinica
CACCGTAACTAAAAAAAACACCGCGGGCGGCGCGACTAAAAACCGTGGTATGTCCGTGTGGGCCGCGGGCCTGGGCCTCAACCCCATCGGGGGGGTCGAGCCGGTCGCCTTGTTCGTCGACGGGCTCGGCGAGGAGTACGCGGCGGCCCTGCGCCGGGTCTCCGAACGGGCCGCGCTCGCGCGGTGAGCGCGGCAGCCGAGGCGGACGACTCAGGCCTCGTTCCGGGACAGGACGGGGTCGGTGATCTTCGGGAACGGGGCCACGGCCTCGAGTTCGTAGGCCAGCCGCAGCAGCGTCCGCTCGTCGCCGTGCGGGGCGAACAGCTGGATCGAACCGGGCAGGCCGTTGCCGAACAGCCCGTGCGGCAACGAGATCGCCGGGCCGCCCGCGATGTTCGCGATCGGGGTGAAGGCGACGTAGTCGACCAGCTTGGCGAACAACTCGTCGGCGGGCTGCGCGGGCGACTGCTCGCCGAGCAGCGGCGCCGGGTGACCGAGCGTCGGGGTGAGCAGCACGTCCACGCCGTCGAAATGCCTGGCGTACAGCTCGGGGCCGGTGCGCAGCCTGCGGATCGCGCCGGGCAGCCGGTGCGGGGCGCGAGCCACCTTGCGCGCGAGACCCTTGGTGAACGGGTCGAGCTTGCGCGGGTCGAACCGGCGGCCGTGGCCGATCCGGTAACTGGCCGACAGCAGCACCGCGAACATCGACCAGTACAGCCGGAACGCCTCGACGAAGTCCTCGTCGAGCAACAGGCGGCGCTCGACGATGTCGTGGCCCTGGGCGGCGAAGGTGTCCGCGGCCGAGCGGAGCACCCGGTCGGTCTCGGGGTGCACGGCATGGCCGCGCAGGTCGTAGCGGATGAGGCCGATGCGCAGCCTGCGCTCGTCCGGGCCCTCGACCAGCCCGATCGGCGGCAGGCCCGGCTCGGGGCGGTACTGCTCGGCGGCCGCGACGTAGTGGGCGGTGTCGCGCACCGTGCGGGTGAGCACGCCCTCGGTGACCAGATTGACCGGCAGCTGCCGCGCGCCCGGCTCGTCGAGCAGGCGGCAGCGGGTCACCTTCAACCCGACCAGCCCGTTGACCGCCGCCGGGATGCGGATCGATCCGCCGCCGTCGTTGCCGTGCGCGATCGGCACCGCGCCGGAGGCGACCAGCGCCCCCGACCCGCCGGAGGAGGCGCCCGCCGAGTACTCGGGATGCCACGGATTCCTGGTGGGCGGGCGGTCGGCGTACTCGGTGCTGGCCGTCAGGCCGAACTCGCTGAGCGTGGACTTGCCGAGCACGGTGAACCCCTGCGCGAGGAACTGCCGCGCAGGCGGGCTGTCCGCCTTCGCCGGGTGCGGATCGAACGCCGAAGAGCCGTGACAGGTCGGCAGGCCCGCGACATCGGCGTTGTCCTTGACGAAGGTCGGCACCCCGGCGAACAGGCCAGCGGCCGGGGGCTGCCTGCGCGCCCGCTCGAAGCAGTCCACCTGCACCGCGTTCAGCTCCGGCTGCACCTTCCGCACCCTGGCGATGGCGGCCTCGAGCACCTCCTCGCGGCTCACCTCGCCGTCGCGTATCCGGGCGGCGACCCCGAGGGCGTCGAGATCGCCCAGCGCGTCGTCGGTGAAGGCGTGCACTGCGGTCGTGCCGGGTCGAGCGTTCATACGGGTCCGTGCTTTCGTCGTCGCTGTCGTGCGCGGGCTGTGTGTGCTGTGAGCGCGTGCACAGCCCGCACCTGCGACAGTAACCCCCGCTCCGAACGGGCGGCGACGGTATCGACCGGCTCAGGCTGGCTCGATCAGCTGGATCTCCAGCTCAACCTTCACCGTGTTGCCCAGCAGGCCCGGGGCCGCCGCGCCGACGCCGAGGGCGAGCCGGTCGACGGTGCCGACCGCCGAGAAGCCCGCGTGCCTGACGCCGGTGCCCGGCAGTTCCTGGATGCCGCCCCACTCCACCTCCAGCGTCACCGGCGTGCTGCGCTCGCCGATGGTCACCTCGCCGGGCACGGTGAACTCCTCGCCGATCCGCACCGGCCCGCTCGCGCGGAAGGTGAGGGTGGGACGGTTGGCGACGTCCAGGAAGTCGGCCGCGCGCACGTGTTCGTCACGGGCCGGGTTGCCGGTGTCGAAGGAGTTCAACCGGATGGTGGCGCCGATGGTGGCCGCGCCGGTGTCGTCGACGCGGAATTCGGTCTCGAAGTCGGTGAAGCGGCCGCGCACCTTCGCGATGCCGAGGTGGCGGATGCTGAAGGCCACCGAGGAGTGCGCGCTGTCCAGCTCCCAGGAGCCGGGCTTCAGCAGGGTCGGGGTTTCGTTCGTGCTCGTGGTCATGGCTTCGAGCCTGGGCCCGGTCGAGGCGGGTACCAAGGCCGCGGTTTTCCTGGACCTGACAGGGCCAGGCCGGCGGTGCCCGGATCGGCCATGATGGGAATGTGAGCGCCAACAGGTTCGCCGAATTCCTCGTCGCCCGCCGCGCCGAGCTGCGCCCCGCCGACGTGGGGCTGCCCGATATCGGTCGTCGCCGCACCCCCGGCCTGCGCCGCGAGGAGGTCGCCGTCCGGGCCGGGGTGAGTGCGGACTACCTGGCCAGGCTGGAACAGGGCCGCGACACCAACCCCTCGCTGGCCGTCGTCGACGCCCTCGCCGACGCGCTGTTGCTCGACGAGGCGCAACGCCAGCACTTCGGCCTGCTCGCCATGACCGCGGGCCACGAGGGACGCTGCGGCTCGCACGAGCCGACGACCACCGTCCCCGAATCGGTCGCCGCCGTGCTCCGCGCTTTGGAACCGACCCCGGCGTTCGTGCGCGGCCGCGCCCTCCAGGTGCTCGCCCACAACGATGCCTGGGCCGATCTCGTCGCCCCGCTCGGTCTGCTC
>NZ_JARWRU010000010.1 GCF_029867845.1 Nocardia farcinica
CCCCCCCCCCCCCCCGCCCGGGCCCCGCCCCCCCCCCCCCTCCCCCTCCCCCCCCCCCCTGGGGTACCCCCCCCCCCCCCCCCCCCCCCCCCCCCCCCCCCCCCCCCCCCCCGGCGGCCGGGGCTTCGTCGTTTTCCAGGGGGCACTGCGCGTCCAGGGGGCACTGCGCGTTTCCGACAAGCGACCGAGCGCCGCGCGCATCGTCGTTTCCGGGCCCTTTCCGGGCCGACACGGACGCGGAAAATCTGCGACACGCCGAGAATCGGCCGAAAACGGCGACCGTGGCATGTCTGCGAATTCCCCGCGCGATTTCGTGCGCTTCGACAATAAACGCGCGCGCTGTCGTTCCCCCCGGCCGCACCCGTGGTAGACCGGGAACATGACAACGAGCGACATCACGGCACGGCCCGACCGCTCGATTCGCAGCCGGCGGTCCCGGCGGTCCATTCTGTCCATCCGGTCCGAGGGGTCGATCCTGTCGATCGGCTCGGCCTACTCCATCCTGTCCATCGGCAGCGTCGGCTCGATCCTGTCCATCGGCTCGGTGGGCTCGTTCGGCTCGCTCATCTCGACCGGTTCCCTCGGCAGCCTGGGGTCGGCCTTCTCCGGCCTGTCCCGCTGGTCGCTGTTCTCCTGGCGCGGCGACCACCAGACGCCCGACGACCGGCCCTGCCTGCGCGTGGTCCCCGATGACGAGCCGGACATGCACGCGGTGCCGACCGCGCACTCCCAGACCTGACCCGCCGGCCGCGGCACGCTCACCGCACGGTCGGGCCGCTCACCACTGCCCGTACTCCGGTTTCAGGATGGTGTTGAGGTCGACGCCGACCCCGTCGACGGTGCGCTTGTCGATCTCGAATTGATGCAGGTGCGCCGCCGGGTGCACGAATCCCTTGGGCGTGCCCCAGTTGTGCTGCCAGTACCAGGACCCCAGGCCGGCCAGTCTCGCCAGCTCGATGGTGGGCGAATTGGCGTAGACGCCCACGTTCTCCCGGCCGAGCACCGCGTGCCAGCCGAGCAGGTAGGGCGCGATCATGGTGGCGAACTCGACCGGGGTCGGGTTGTCGTCGATGGAGGCGTAGATGGGCTTGCCCTCGGGGCCGCCCGCGGCCAGATGCAGTTCGAGGCCGCGCTGGGCATGCCGCTTGCCCGCTTCGAGGCCGCCGCGCCAGTCGGCCGTCTCCGCCTTGCCGTACTGGTAGCAGGAGACGATGCTCAGCCCGTGCGCGCGCAGATCCGCCACCTCGGCGGCGCGCAGCGGCTTGCCCGCCATCCATTCCGCGCCGGGCCGCCGGTCGGAGACGTAGCGGATCACGCCGACGTGCCCGGCGGCCTTGATCTCGGCGGCCGAGGGGACGCCACCGGCGTAGTCGAGCAGGGTGCCGTATCCGCTGGGCCGCGCGCCCGCCGTCGCGGCGGAGGCGGTCAGGCCGACCGCGGCCGCGGCGGCGGTGCAGGCGAGCAGCTGGCGACGGGAAAGATTCGGAGAACGCATCGTCGACTCCTTCGACCGAACCCCCGACCGATGGGACACGCGCGGGCCCGGCGCGCCTTCCCCTGGATTCGTCCGCGCGCCGGGCGGCTCGAAACGCGGACCCATTTCACCACATTCACAACAGAACCGCTAGGCACATCGAGCAACATCAATCCCACGAATCACACCTGTGACCGTGGCGCACGACGGGCGAGCGAGCCCAGCCCACAGATCACATGACGCGATCGATGCGGGCACCGACGTCGATGATGCGGCCCTCGGCCCGGCCGATCTCCCGCTTCACCACCGAGAGCACCCTGGCCAGCACCTGCTTCCTGATGCCTGCCAGCGCGCCGAGCGTAGCCGCCCGCACGCCCTCGGCCTTGAAGTGCAGCCGCAGTTCCTCTGGCTTGGGCGGGAAGGGGTCGATCACCACCCGCAACGGTTCGGCGGCGCGAGCGGTCAGCAGCAGCGGGATCTCCACCTCGGCGCGGTAGCGATTGGCGCGCAGCACGTGCACGGTGATGTCGAGGGCCACGGGCACCAGCAGATCGAACCGGTGGTACTCGTCGTGCGGCCCCTCGGGTTCCCGTTCGGCCAGCAACGGTGCGCCGATCGCGCCGCGCACGGTGACCGTGGCGCGCTCGCCGGGACCGGTGCGCAGCGGCCCGATCTCGATGGGACGTCCGCCCATCCGGTCGAGCCCCACCCCCCGGCGGCGGGGGGTGGGGGCCCCCGCGCAAAAAATTCGGCCGCACACGCCGGAGGAGGAGGACAAGGACCGATCGGGGATGGGGCCCGGGGCGCGCCCGCCCGGC
>NZ_JARWRU010000011.1 GCF_029867845.1 Nocardia farcinica
CCCACAAACCCAAGACCGAAGGAGCACGACCATGATCCGCGAAGCCCTGTCCGCCCTCACCGCCGCCCTCGCCGCCGTCACCATCACCGCCTGCCCGCCCCCCCCCCCCCCCCCCCCCCCCCCCCCCCCCCCGCGGGGCCCCCCCCCCCCCGCCGCGCGCGCCCCCCCCCCCCCCCGCCGGGGGGCCCGGCGTGGCCCCCCCCCCCCCCCGAATCGGGTCGTTCCCGGTCGCCGGGATCAGCCGAGCAGCGCGTCCACGAAGGCGCCCGGCTCGAAGGGGGCCAGATCGTCGGCGCCCTCGCCGAGGCCGACCAGCTTGACCGGCACGCCGAGCTCGTGCTGGACCTGGAAGACGATGCCGCCTTTGGCGGTGCCGTCCAGCTTGGTCAGCACCACGCCGGTGATGTCGACCACCTCGGCGAACACACGGGCCTGCATCAGACCGTTCTGCCCGACGGTGGCGTCGAGCACGAGCAGCACTTCGTCGACGGCGGCCTTCTTCTCCACCACGCGCTTGACCTTGCCCAGCTCGTCCATCAGGCCGGTCTTGGTGTGCAGGCGGCCTGCGGTGTCGATCAGCACCGCGTCCACGCCGCCCTCGATGCCCGCCGAGACGGCGTCGAAGGCCACGGCGGCCGGGTCGGCGCCCTCCTTGCCGCGCACGGTCTCCGCGCCGACCCGCTCGCCCCAGGTCTGCAACTGGTCGGCCGCGGCGGCACGGAAGGTGTCGGCGGCGCCGAGCAGCACCCGCCTGCCGTCGGCGACCAGCACCCGCGCCAGCTTGCCGGTCGTGGTGGTCTTGCCGGTGCCGTTGACGCCGACCACCAGCAGGATCGCCGGGTGGTCGGGATGCGGCAGCGCGTGGATGGAACGGTCCATCTCGGGCCGCAGCGCCTCCACGAGGACATCGCGCAGCACCTGGCGCGCCTGCTCGGGGGTGCGCACACTGCGGGCGCTGATCTCCTCGCGCAGCCGATCCACCACCGCGGCGGTGCTGGCGGTGCCGAGGTCGGCGAGGACGAGAGTGTCCTCGATCTCCTCCCAGGAGTCCTCGTCCAGATCGCCGCCGCCGAGCAGACCGAGCAGGCTCTTGCCGACGGCGTTCTGTGAGCGCGACAGCCTGCCGCGCAGACGGGTCAGCCTGCCCGCGGTCGGCTCGATCTGCTCGAGCGCGGGCGGAGCCTCGGCGCCCTCGGGGGTCGCCGGGACCTCCGGCGCGGTGATCTCCGGCTCGGTCACCGGGGCGGCCGCGGCGGGCGCATCCGTGACCGGCTGATCGGTGACGGAAGCGGGCTCGGTCGGCGCAACCGCGTCGGTGGCGGCCGAACCGGCGGCCGGTTCCTGGGCGGTCGTGCCGCTGTCGGTGCCGCCCGTGGTGTCGGCCGGGGCCGTGTCCGTCGGGGCCGTGTCCGTCGGGGCGGTATCCGTCGGGGTCGTGTCGGCCGGGGCGGTGTCGGGGGGCGCCGCCACGGCGGCACCCGAACCGGTCGGCGCCTCGGCCACGTCGGCGTCGGGCAGCGACACATTGGTGATGCCGCGCCTCGGCGCGTCCCGGGGGATCGCGGCGTCGTCACCGACGTGCGGCTGGCCCTCGGTGTCGGTGCGCTCCAGCTTCGGAGGTTCCGCCCGGTCGCGGCGCACGGGTTCGGCAGGTCTGGTCGCGGTCGCGGAACCCTGGCTGAAGGTGATTCCGCCCGCGGCCGTGTAGCCGCCGGAGCGGTCGGTCAGCTCCTTGGTCTCGGTGGCCGGCGCCGTGATCGAGACGCGACGGCGCTTGTACAGGACGAATCCGGCGACGAACGCCACCAGCAGTAGGGCGGCGATCGCGGCTATCACAATCCAGGCTTCGGCACTCACGACCCCCATCCTTGCAGAACGAGCGGTCCGGTCCGTTCATCGCGCCTGCTCGCCGCCGTGCCGAGCGGACCACGAGCGGCGCTCGGCGCGGATCCGGGACCAGGCACGGGAGCAGACACAGTGACCGACATTTCTTGTCCTGCGGAAGTTGTCGCGAAGGAAACATAGGATCGGCGGCGTGACCGATCGAAACGTGCTTGGGGGGCCGCTGGAAGAGTGCGGCACCGATCCACTCACCGGCTTCTACCGGGACGGCTGTTGCAGCACCGGCCCCGAGGATCTCGGCAGCCATACCGTCTGCACCGTCGTGACCGCGGAATTCCTGGAGCACCAGGCCTCCATCGGCAACGATCTGAGCACCCCGAGACCGGAGAACAACTTCCCCGGCCTGCAGCCAGGCGACCGCTGGTGCGTGGTCGCGGTGCGCTGGCTGCACGCCCACGAGGACGGCGTGGCCGCCCCCGTCGTCCTGGCCGCCACCCATGAGAACGCCCTCGAGGTCATCTCCATGGACATCCTGCGCAAGTACGCCGTCGACGTCCCCGACGACGTCAGCGATCTGCTCTGAACTCCCGGCCCTCGTTTCCCCGGCCCACCGCCCGGCGGTGACCAGCTCGCCGCGGTGCTCAGCCCGACGCGGTGGGGGTGGGCGCCTCCGAGCGCAGACGCTGGGAGATCACCTGGGTGATGCCGTCGCCGCGCATGCTGACGCCGTAGAGCGCGTCGGCGATCTCCATCGTCGGCTTCTGGTGGGTGATGACGATGAGCTGGCTCTTCTCCCGCAACTGCTCGAACAGGCCGATGAGCCTGCGCAGGTTGGTGTCGTCGAGCGCCGCCTCCACCTCGTCCATGACATAGAAGGGTGACGGCCGCGCCCGGAAGATGGCGACCAGCAGCGCCACCGCGGTCAGCGACTTCTCGCCGCCGGACAACAGCGACAGCCGCTTGACCTTCTTGCCCGGCGGCCGGGCCTCCACCTCGATGCCGGTGGTCAGCATGTCGGAGGGATCGGTCAGCAGCAGCCTGCCCTCGCCGCCGGGGAAAAGGGTCGAGAAGACCTGCACGAACTCGCGTTCGACGTCGGCGTAGGCCTCGGTGAACACCTGCAGGATGCGCGCGTCGACCTCGGCGACCACGTCGAGCAGATCCTTGCGCGCACTCTTGACGTCTTCGAGCTGGGTGGCCAGGAAGTTGTAGCGCTCCTCCAGCGCCGCGAACTCCTCCAGCGCCAGCGGGTTGACCTTGCCGAGGGTCGCCAGATCCTTCTCCGCCCGCTTGGCGCGGCGTTCCTGGGTGGCGCGATCGTAGGGCATCGGCTGCGGCGCGGTGACCTGCTCGCCGCGCGCCTTGGCCTGTTCGTACTCGGCCATCTCCAGCTCCGAGGGCGGGAGCGGCACGTCGGGGCCGTATTCGGCGATCAGGTCGTCCAGCGCGATGCCGAACTGTTCGGCGATGGTGGCCTCCAGCTGTTCGATGCGCAGCGCGGCCTGCGCCTTGGCGACCTCGTCGCGGTGCACGGCGTCGGTGAGCTGGGCCAGCTGGCCGGTGAGCACCCGCACCCGCTCCTTGGTCTGCTCGACCCGGGCGGCGCATTCGGTGCGGCGGCGCACCAGCTCGTCGCGGCGCGCGCCTGCCTCCATGACGACCTTCTCCAGCTCGCCCGCGATCCTGGCGCCGGATTCGGCGACCGCCGCGGCGACGGCGGCGGCCCGCTTGCGCGCGGCCTGGGCTCGTTCGGCGCGGGCGCGTGCCTCTCGCTCGGCGCGCGCGGCGCGGCGC
>NZ_JARWRU010000012.1 GCF_029867845.1 Nocardia farcinica
GTCCGGGGGCGGTTTCATCCGTGACGCACCGCCGGGCGTCCGGTCGATCCATGACGGCGCCTGGTTCGGGGGAGCGGGTTCCGGTGATCCGGCGCGCCGGGCGGTTTGTGTGGTCTGTCTCCGCGCCGCGCGTGGCATCCCCACGGATCGTTCCCGCGGCCTACTGTCGGAATCATGACCGAGGAGACGCAGTACCGCATCGAACACGACACCATGGGCGAGGTACGGGTCCCGGCGCGGGCGCTCTGGCGGGCGCAGACCCAGCGGGCCGTGGAGAACTTCCCGATCAGCGGCCGGGGTCTGGAACGCGCGCAGATCCGGGCGCTCGGCCTGCTGAAAGCCGCGTGCGCGAAGGTCAACCGGGATCTCGGCCTGCTCGATCCGGCCAAGGCCGACGCCATCATCGCCGCCGCGAACGAGATCGCCGACGGCAGGCACGACGACCAGTTCCCCATCGACGTCTTCCAGACCGGCTCGGGCACCAGCTCGAACATGAACGCCAACGAGGTGATCGCCTCGATCGCCGCCGCCAACGGCGTCACCGTGCACCCCAACGACGACGTGAACATGTCGCAGTCGTCCAACGACACCTTCCCGACCGCCACCCATCTGGCGGCCACCGAGGGCGTGATCCGCGATCTGGTGCCCGCGCTCGAGCACCTGCGCCTGGCGCTGCTGGACAAGTCGGTGGAGTGGCGCACGGTGGTCAAGTCCGGCCGCACCCATCTGATGGACGCGGTGCCGATCACCCTCGGCCAGGAATTCGGCGGCTACACCCGGCAGATCGCGGCAGGCATCGATCGGCTGATGGCCACCCTGCCCCGGCTCGGCGAGCTGCCCATCGGCGGCACGGCTGTCGGCACCGGGCTCAACGCGCCGGACGGGTTCGGCGCGAAAGTCGTCGCCGAACTGGTCCGCGCCACCGACATCGACGCGCTCACCGAGGCCACCGACCACTTCGAGGCCCAGGCCGCCCGCGACGGCCTGGTCGAGCTGTCCGGCGCGCTGCGCACCGTCGCGGTCAGCCTGACCAAGATCGCCAACGACATCCGCTGGATGGGTTCGGGTCCGCTCACCGGCCTGGCCGAACTCCAGCTGCCCGACCTGCAGCCCGGCAGCTCGATCATGCCCGGCAAGGTCAATCCGGTGCTGCCGGAGGCGGTCACCCAGGTGGCCGCCCAGGTGATCGGCAACGACGCCGCCGTCGCCTTCTCCGGCGCGAGCGGCGCCTTCGAGCTCAACGTCTACATCCCGGTCATGGCCCGCAACGTCCTCGAATCGATCCGCCTGCTGGCCAACGTCTCCCGGCTGTTCGCCGACAAGTGCGTGCACGGACTGGTCGCCGACGTGGAGCGGCTGCGCACCCTGGCCGAGTCCTCGCCCTCGATCGTGACCCCGTTGAACTCCGCCATCGGCTACGAGGAGGCCGCCGCGGTCGCCAAGGAGGCGCTGAAGGAGAAGAAGACCATCCGCCAGACGGTCATCGATCGCGGTCTGATCGGCGACAACCTCACCGAGGAGGAGCTGGACCGGCGGCTGGACGTGCTCTCGATGGCCAAGGCGGACAAGGCCGATCGGGCCGGCTGACGCCGCCGCGGCACGCGGAGGGCCGCTCACGGTCGGTCCGCCGCCAGCCGGGCCATGACCCCGGCGAGGTGGCGGGCCATCTCACCGGGGCCCGCCGGACGGATCATCAGCGCCCGGTTCGCCAGGGTCTCCAGGTACCGGCCGTCGGTGGCGTCGAGCCAGCGGGCGGCGGTGACGCGCCGTGGTCGCGGGACGCGGGCGGGCAGGACGGTGACCGCGCCGCGGGTCTGGTGCGGCTGGTTCCAGAAACGCCGGTAGTCCTCGGCGCGCTCGCGGTGCGGCCGGACGCCGGACTGTTCTTCGCGGCCCGCGGCGAGATCGTCGAGCAGGAAAGCGCGTTCCGGCACCGATCCGGGTGGGCGGTCCGGCAGCAAGGCCACCAGCTCCGTGCTCAATGCCGTTGCCGGGCAACGACGTAGACGGACCGCACCGGTCTCCGCGTCCTGGATCGCGACCACCGCGTCCCGGCCCGCCGTCCCGCCCACCGCACGGATCTCGGCCCCCGCACGGCGGTTGTCGTAGCCGAAGAGCTCGATGCGCCATTCGGATTCCGCGAGTGCGCGCACGGCCCGGCGGATCGGCTCGTTGTCCGGGCGCTCGAGCACCGCGCGCACCTTCCTCTGGTAGGCGCGGTATTCCCGGATGCTCTCGAAACGGCTGGTGAAGCGCAGCGGGAACGGCATACGGTCCGCTCCCGTGCCGAACCAGGCCGCGGCGAACTGTTCACCGCCGGCCGTCCACAGATACTTCTTCGGCGAGGAGGCTCGCGAAGCGAGCGCGGCGACGCGTGGCAGGTCCGTCATCGGTGCTCGTCGTGGTCGGCCGCGCCGAGAACAGGCGGGACGTGGGTGTCGTGGACCGGCTCGGTGAGCCGTCCGCGGCGGCGCGCGAACGGCTCGATCGGTGGCAGGTCGAGAGGGCTGTCGCCGGTCGCTTCGACCGGGAGCGTTTCCGCCGTGGGTTGCCCGGCGCGCCCGGACGGGGGGCGAAGATCAGGCAGCCGTGGAAGTTCCCGGGTGACGCATGTGTCCGCCTCGTCCTTCTCCCCGCCCGCACCGATCACGGGCGGGGTCGCCGGCCAGGAGATCGGCGGCGGGCTGTCCGGCCCGGTGATGCTGTCGTCCGCGCCGATCGCGGGCGGCGTCGTCTTCCGCAGTTCCCCGAGCAGTTCCCGGCCGTATCGAAGGGCGTGCCTGCGCGCCTGCTCGGCGAGCCCGCCCTCCCCCGCGCCCGTCTCGGCGGACGCGGTGTCCTCGGCGCCGATCCCCGGTGGACCCGTCTGCTCCGGCGCAGCCGGCGCTTCGCTGTCGCGCGACGACCGTCCGGCCGCCGACCCGCGCTCCCGCGGCGGCGGATCGTCGGCTCCCAGTGCGGGCGGCACCGTCTTGTCCCGCGCACCCAGCAGTTCGCGAGCGTGCTCCTCGGTCCGCAGGTATTCGGGCGCACGGTGTTCGACATCGGCCTTCGCGCCGAGCCGAGCCGCCGCGGCGAGGACGCCCGCGATGCCGCCCGCCCCCACGACGGCCGGACGAGCGGCCGGGACGACCGGCGGCTCGGCGCTCGTCGGGATCGGCTCCGTCCAGAGGGCGGTCGGGGGCAGGGAGACGCCCGGGCGGGGCGGCGGAGCGGCGCTGTCGGCCGCGGCGAACGCATCCGGCGGGGTCGTCCAGGATTCGGGCGGGACGGCATCGAGGAAGGACGTCGCCTCCGGCGCGGGGGGCGCGGACACGGGGGCGCCGGACTGTGGAGAACCGCTGGTTGCGGGGGCGGCGGGCGCGGAGGCGACCGGAGCGGCGGGGGCCGGTGGTGCCGAGGTGACCGGAGTTGCCGGTGGTGAGACCGCCGGGGCGACCGGCGCGGACGCGCCCGGCGCGACCGGGGGCGGGGCGGC
>NZ_JARWRU010000013.1 GCF_029867845.1 Nocardia farcinica
GGTCGAACCTGAGCGGAGCGAGTGTTGGGCGGGGGGGGGCGGCGCGGCGGGCCCCGGGAACAGGGGGGAGGATGCGGGTGGGTGGGTGTCGGGGGGGGGGGGGGGGGGCGGCCCCCGGCCCGCCGGGGGGTGCCACGGCACCCCGGTGACGGCCGCCCCCCCGCGGCGCGAGGCCGGCGGCGCGCACCCCCCCCCCACCCCCCCCCCTGCCACCCTTTTGGCCCCCGCGGGGGGGTGGTACCCCCCCCCGGCGCTAGGGCGTGCGCCGCTGCTCAGCGCGAATGCAGCGTGAATTCCACGGTGTAGCGCACATTGCCAGGCGCGGTGGTGTGCCCATTGGTGGCCGTGAAGTCGCACTTGGCTTCCAGCTGGTACTCCCGATCCAGCTGGAGATCCGTCACCACCGAATGCCACCAGTAGTCCGCCGGGATCGACGGATGGAAATCGTGATACCCGCTCTTGCCGATCACCGAGGCGCCGCAGGACATCGGTCCCTGCACGATGGCTTGCACAGAAGGTGACAGCCGCAGAGACCAGATCAGCCGATTTCCGCCGTCCGCGTTCTGTACCGCGTAGATGACATCACCTGTGAAGGTCCCGTGCTGTCCCTCGTACAGATAGCTTTGGTCGCCTGGGTGGAAGTTGTAGATTCCGGGGACCGATCCCGGCTCCGCGACAGCCGGGGAGGCGTGCCCCAGAAGCGTTGCGGCACAGGCTGACAATGCAGCTGCTACGCCGCCTACCCTGTGTGCCTTCGTACGGAAACTGCTCGACATTCGTACCCCCCCTGAGGAACGTCTTCGATCTCGACATCGACGGGATCGCCTTCGGCCAGAGTGAGAACGTCCCCCTTGTCGACAGTGGACAAGTGGAACCAGGCCAGCGACCCGTCCGTCCGCGTCAGCACACCGGTGCCGTTGCGGATGTTCCAGCGGTAGACCGTCGCACGTTCCACAACCCGCCCCCTTCGCCGCACCGAGTGATCGACCAGACGGTGCAATCCTCGCACGGCCCGCAATTACTGGACAAGAAGAGCGTGCGGCCATCCCACTGTCACTCTCGCCCTGAGAGTGTGTCGGCGCCACTTCCGCGAGGACCTCGAACCTCCCCAGCCGGACGAACGGCCCTGGATGGTGCTCCCTGGCCTGTGCCAGTTGGTCGAACTGACGTGCTCGCGGGTGAGTAGGTCGATGCCGTGGGTGTAGATCTTGACGGTGTTTCTCCCGCTCGGCTCCACTTCGGCGTAACCGAGCAGGGGCGTGACACGCTGACAATGCCGTTTCGGCGAAGATAGTTGATAAATCCGGCTGTGCGACAGCGGCTCCGGGGCCTCCGTGAGGCGCGAGGAGATCGGCCTGCCACTCGCGCGCTGCTGTGCCATCATTCGCCTGTCGGCGAGACCGCAGTGACGACCCTACCGCTTCTCGGGCGCCTCGGACCTCCGATGTTGTGTGGCAGTTGCACAGACCTCCTTACCGCGGCCTGGCAAGAGCTTCGGATCGCCCGCCAGAATGGCCATTGTGCCTTGCAGGAAGCTTGCACAGACCTCGGCCTTGCTCGCTGTCCGCTCACCACCCGAATGTGCTTCAGAACACAGCCCAGAAGAGTTCGGGCGGGGGAGGGGGGGCGGTTTGTGGGGGGGTGGGAGAAACAGGGGGGGCGGGGCCCGCCGGGGGCGGGGGGGGGGGGGGGGGGGGAG
>NZ_JARWRU010000014.1 GCF_029867845.1 Nocardia farcinica
GTTTTGCTGTATGTTATGCTGTTTGACTAAGACACGGGGGTGTCCGCGCTCGCCGCCCCCTTGCTCTCCGCCCCTGTTCTCTCCGCCGGCTACCCGGGCGCCGCCGAGCGCGGGCAGCCCACCTACGAGTTCGAGCACCGCCGTATGGAGGTCGAACTCGACGCCGAGCTCGCCCACCGGTGGCTCACCCACCCGAAGTCGGCCTACTGGGGCATGCTCGACAGCACCGTCGCCGATGTCGAGGAGCTGATCCGGCACAGCGCCACCGTCGGCGGCTCGCCGGAATTCGGCCTGCGCATGGGCAGCTACCGGGGTGAGCGTTCGTTCTTCTTCGAGCTCTACAACCCCGCCGTCGGCGCCCTCGCCCAGCCGGGCACCGGCTACACCTACGCGCCGGGCGACATCGGCATGCACCTGCTGGTCTCGCCCAGCGACAAGCGCCTGCCCGGCTTCACCGCCAACGTCATGCTGCACATCATGCGCACCGCCTTCTTCGAGCTGGGCGCGCGGCGGGTGGTGGTGGAACCGGATGTGCGCAATCTCGACGTGCAGCGGCTCAACGCCGCGGTCGGCTTCGTCGTGGCAGGCGACTACCCGGTGGCCGACAAGATCGCGCGGCTGAGCTACTGCACCCGCGAGGACTTCCTGCGGGCCACCGACAACGGCCGCACCATCACGGTTCCGGCGCCGAGCAATTCGTGACCGAGCATTCGAGAGAGCAGAGTGTGAGCCCCGACGCCGTGAGCAACCCGAACCCCATCGCAGGTCAGTCCTACTGGCCGGTCTACCACCGCCGCATCGCGCGCAAGATCCTCGCCGAGTTCTGCCACGAGCGCTACATCCTGCCCGTCGAGATCGCGCCGGGACAGTACGTGGTGCACTCCGGCGACCGGCGCAGCGAGTACCACTTCCGCGCCGAGATCCTCTCGCTGGACAGCTGGAACATCGACGAGGCCTCGCTGCGGCGGGTGCGCGAGGGCGAGGAGCTCGCCGTCGACGCGCTGGAAATGATCGTGGATCTGGCCGACTTCCTCGGCATTGCGCGCGAGGCGCTGCCGGAATACCTGGAGGAGTTCACCAACACCCTGGTGATCAGCGCGGGCAGGCACGATGCGCGCCGCATCCCCGCCGCCGAACTCGCGGTCTCGGACTTCCAGACCATCGAGGCCACCATGACCGAGGGCCATCCCTGCATCGTCGCCAACGCGGGCAGGCTCGGCTTCAGCATCGACGACATCGCCCGCTTCGCCCCCGAACAGGGCAATCGCTTCCGGCTCACCTGGGTCGCGGTGCTGCGCGCGAACTCCGAATTCGCCTCGGTCACCGGCGTCGACTACGACAGCCTGGTGTGCGCCGAACTCGGCGCGGACACCCTGGCGCGCTTCGACGCGGTGCTCATCGAACGCGACCTCGACCCGGCGGACTACTACTACATGCCGGTGCACCCGTGGCAGTGGGCGCAGAAGGTGGCCCGCGTCTACGCCCTCGACATCGCCGAGGGCAAGATCGTCGAGGTCGGCGAGGCGCCGGACCTCTACCAGCCGCAGCAGTCGATCCGCACCCTGTTCAACGTCACCCGTCCCGAGCGCCAGTACGTGAAGATGGCGCTGTCGATCGTGAACATGGGCTTCACCCGCGGCATGTCGGCCGACTACATGCGGACCACCCCGCTGATCAACGACTACATCCGCGGCCGGGTCGACGGCGACGAATACCTGCGCTCCATCGGCTTTCGGATGATCTACGAGACCGCCGCCATCGGCTATCGCAACACCACGCTCGACGCGCTGACCAAGCCGGGCTCGGAGTACCGCAAGCTGCTCTCGGCGCTGTGGCGGCAGAGCCCGGTGCCGCTGGCGCAGCCGCACGAGCAGCTGACCACCATGGCCGCGCTGCTGCACGTCGACCACGAGGGCGCGCCGCTGGTGGCCGAGTTCATCCGGGTCTCCGGCCTGCCCGCAGAGGAATGGCTGGCGCGCTACCTGCGCGCCTACCTGCACCCGATCATCTACCTGCTCTACAAGTACGAGTTCAAGTTCTCCCCGCACGGCGAGAACCTCATCCTGGTGCTGGATTCCGGCGTCCCGGTGCGAGCGATCCTCAAGGACATCGGCGAAGAGGTCAACATCTTCTGCGATCCGGCCGACGTGCCGCAGAACTGCCGTCGCGCGGTGTCGCAGGAGTCCGACGAGATCCGCAACATGGGGGTGCTCTCGGACGTCTTCGACGACTACCTGCGCCACCTCGCGGCAATCCTGCACTCCGCGGGCCTGGTGTCCGACGAGACCTTCTGGGCGGTCGTCGCCGAGAGCGTCGTCGAATTCCAGGACCTGCACCCGGATCTGGACGAACGGTTCCGCCGCTGGGACCTGTTCGCCCCCACGTTCAAGGCCATCCACATGAACCGCCTGCAACTGACGAACAACCGTCGCATGGTCAACCTCGGCGACTCGTATGCCACCCTGGTCGACTCCGACCACGAACTGGTGAACCCGATCGCGGTCCACCGGCCCGCCGCCGACCGCGCCGCGCGCCGGGCGGAGGTGTCGGTCTCGTGAGCACCGCCACCCCGGCCGTGGAGATCGTGCGCGACGAGCACGGCATCCCGCACATCACCGCCGATTCGGCCACCGGCGCGCTGTTCGGCCAGGGCTACGCCTGCGGCGTGGACCGCGCCTGGCAGATCGAGTACCTGCGGCTGCGTGCCGAGGGCCGCACCGCCGAGATCGTCGGCCCGGTCGGCGTGAGCTGGGACGAGTTCGCCCGCCGCGCCCGCATCGACGCCGCCGCGCGCAGGCTGTTCGAAGCCTCCTCCGAGCGCACCCGTGCCCTGGTCCAGGCCTATGCCGACGGTGTCGACGCCGCCCTCGCCGGCGCGGACGCGCTGGAGCTGACCGAATTCGAGCACCGGCCCACTGCGTGGCGGCCCTGGACACCGATCTCGATCTTCATCGTCCACCACATCCTGTTCGGCCGGTTCACCACCAAGCTGTGGCGACTGCACGCCGTGCGGGCGCTGGGCCGCGACGCGCTGCGCCTGTTCGACTGCGAGGGCGTGGACGAGTCGTGGGACAGCGTGCCCGCCCTGCCCGACGAGGCCTTCCTCACCGAGGTGCTGGCCGAATTCGCCGGTGCCGCGAGCGGCGGGCAGCCCGACCGCACCTCCTTCGGGGAACCGCTGTCGGGCAGCAACGCCTGGGGCGTGGCCGCCGCGCACACCGCCACCGGTTCCCCGCTGATCGCGGGCGACCCGCACCGCTTCCTCGAACTGCCAGGCATCTACCAGCAGGTGCACCTGGCCGCGCCCGAATTCGACATCGCCGGTTTCGCTTTCGCCGGCGTGCCCGCGGTGCCGCATTTCGCGCACGCCGGTCCGGTGGCCTGGGGCATCACCAATGCCATGGGCGACTACCAGGACCTGTACTTCGAGCGCCTGACCCGCTCCGGCGACCAGGTGCTCGCCGCGACCGCCGACGGGCCGCGCGCCGCCACCCGGTCCACCGAGCAGA
>NZ_JARWRU010000015.1 GCF_029867845.1 Nocardia farcinica
CCGGGGGGGGGGGGGGGGGGGGGCCCCCCCCCCCCCCCCCCCCCGGGGGCCCCCGCGGGCCCCCCCCGCCGCGGGGGGGCCCCCCCCCGCGCATGCTCCAGGATGGAAGCATGGCGATCCAGGTACCGACTGTCGAACAGGTCCGCGAGTTGCCCGCCGTGCTGACCACGGAGGTGACCGAGCGGGAGATCGACGCCAACGGTCACATGAACGTGGTGCACTACCTGTCGAACAACATCCATGCCGCGGACATCCTGCTGCGCGCGCTCGGCCTGGACGACGACTACCGGGCACAGCGCAGGCTCGGGTTGTTCACCACCGAGCACCACATCGTCTACCACAGCGAACTGCGCGAGGGTGACTCCCTGTCGGTGCACGCGCGTGTGCTCGACCGGGGCGAGAAGGCCGTGCACATGATGACCTTCCTCGTCGACCGCGAGCGTGGCAGGCTGTCCAACACCCTGGAGATCCTGCTCGTGCACGTCGATCTCGACGCCCGCCGGTCCGCGCCCATCCCGGAGGACCTCGCGCTCGGCCTCGACGAACTCGTCGCCGCCTCCGGCAAGCTCAGCTGGGAGGCGCCCACCTGCGGGGTCATGGGCATCCGCCGCTGAGGGCGCGCGCTGCGCTACGTTCCGTCAACCGCGAAAGGACCGACATGCCGATCGAAGTGCAGCTGTCCACCGACGAACTGCTGTCCACCACCCGGACGGTGCGCAAGCGCCTGGACTTCCAGCGGCCGGTGCCGCTCGAGGTGGTGCGCGAATGCCTCGAACTGGCGATCCAGGCGCCGACCGGGTCCAACAGCCAGGGGTGGCAGTGGGTGGTGGTCACCGATCCCGGCAAGCGGCGCGAGCTGGGTGAGCTCTACCGGAAGGGCTTCCAGGCCTACGCCGCGGCCGCGCACTACCCGGGCAGGCGCGACACCGGCGACCCGGACGCCGACGCCGTCGGCAAGCGCGTCGCGAGTTCCGCCGAGTACCTCGCCGAGCGGATGGGGCAGGCGCCGGTGCTGCTGATCCCCTGCCTGGGCAACCGCGTCGACGGCGCGTCCAGCCAGGCCACGGCCTCCTATTGGGGCTCGCTGTTCCCGGCCGTGTGGAGCTTCTGCCTCGCCGCCCGCTCGCGTGGTCTCGGAACCGCATGGACCACACTGCATCTGAGCTACGAGCGGGAGGCCGCCGAGGTGCTCGGCATCCCGTACGAGAAGGTTTCGCAGGGCGCCATGCTGCCGGTCGCCTACACCAAGGGCACCGACTTCAAGCCCGCCCCACGCAAGGATCTCGATGCGATCCTGCACATCGACGGCTGGTGAGCCGCCCGCTCGGCTCACTCCCGCGCCGCCGACGGCAATCCCAGGAGTTCCGGCCGGGAGGCCAGGCGCCGCCACTGCCGGGCGGGCTCCGGCGTGAGCCGCCGTGCGCCCAGATCCAGTAGCCCGCTGACGTGCGAGACCGTCGCGGCCACCTCCCCGTCCTCCCGGGTGAAGACGTGCTCGACCCGGAAGGTCTTGCCCTCGCCCCAGATCCATGCGCAGGACACGTCGACGCTGTCGCCGCCGCGCAGCTCCCGCAGGAACCGCAGCGTCGTCTCCAGATTCACCGGGCCGAACCCGGCGGCGAACATCTGCTCCACCGAGATGCCGGCGGCCCGCACGCACGCGAACCGGGAGTGATCGGCGTACTGGTGGTAGGCGGCTCCGGTGACGTGGCCCTGCATGTCCAGATCCGACACCCTGACCTCGATGCGCGTGGTGAACACCATGGCGCGATCATGCCCTCGGCCACCGACAGGTATCCGGCTGCGCCGGAACCGGTTCCGTTCTCACAGGTGGGCGACGGACTCCTGGTAGCGCCGGGCCAGGGTGCGGATGTGTGCCACCAGCTCCGGCGGGCCGTCGATGCGGAAATCCATCATGAGCATGCTCAGGTAGATGGCGAGGGTCTCCATGGCGTCCGCGCCGGTGAGCAGCAGGCAGGACTCGTCGTCGATGGGTTCGACGACGCCCACCGCGGGGTTGATGCGGTCGATGACGGTCTGTGCGGGGGCGAGCACGGTGACCCGCGCGTGCACTTTCCACCCGGCCGAGGCGATCTCGCGGAGCACGAAGGCGACCAGATCCTCTTCGGGCAGCGTGCGGGCGGCGAAGTGCCTGCCGGTCGGTGCGATCCGCGCGCGGCCCGCCACCGGAAAGGCGTGCCAGCGGTGGCCGTCGAGGTCGTAGCCGACGAGATACCAGCGCCGTTGCCAGCTCACGAGCCGATAGGGCTCTACCCGGCGGTCGTCGAAGTCGAGTACCCGGCGGGCGCGGATGGCGGCGGCGATGCCGGCCAGGTCGCGGGCGGGCACCGGGGCGTCGGGTTCGCGGGAGCCGGTCGTCGCAGGCCCGACGGCGGTGGACTCGCGCAACGCGTTCACGGTGCGCTGCAACCGTTTCGGGAGGATCCGCTCCAGTTTGGCCAGGGCTCGCCGCATGCTCTGGTCGATGTCGGCGATGCCGGTCGAGCCGTTCTCGGCCAGGCCCACCGAGATCGCGACGGCGATCGCCTCGTCGTCGTCGAGCAGCAGCGGCGGCATGGTGGCGCCCTGGCCGAGGTGATAGCCGCCGATGGGGCCTCGGGTGGCGTGGACCGGATAGCCGAGATCGCGCAGCCGCGCGATGTCCTGGCGCAGGGTGCGATCGGTGACCCCGAGGCGGCGGGCGAGTTCGGGGCCGGTGTGGTCGCGGTCCTGGAGCAGGGCGAGCAGACGCAGCACCCGCGTTGTGGTCGAGGTCACATAATCCTCTTCGAAGCGGCGGGCGTAATCAGGAAGGAAATGAGCCTAATAGGCGCATAGGCTGAGGTCAACGAAGCAAACAAGATTCGGCGAAGTACCCGAGCGAGAGGTCACATCATGGACATCACCACCCGGCAGGACAGCACCCGGCAGGACGCCACCACCGAACTCGCGCCGGTCTGGCGCACGGTGCTCGCGGCCTCGTACGAGGCGCTGCGCAACGCCGCCTCCGCCGTCACGCCGGAACAGTGGCGACTGCCCACCCCCTGCGCGGAGTGGAACGTCGCCCAGGTCGCCGAGCACGCCGCGGGCGATCAGCGCGCCTACGCCGCCGCTCTCGGAGCGGGCACCGGCCCCGCCTACGACCCCTTCAGCCCCTCCGGCGAGATCGCCGACGGTCCCGTCGCCCTGATCGCGGCGGCTCTCGACGAGACGGCGGCCGCGTGGGCGACCGTCGACGACGACACCGAGGCCGTCCCCACCCCGCTGCCCTTCGGTCCGCTGCCCACCCCGGTGGCCGCGGTGCTGTGCGCGCTCGACGCGGCGGTGCACGCCTGGGACATCGCTGTGGCCACCGGTCAGCCGTCACCGTTGACCGACGAGCTGGCGGCCCCGATCCTCGCGGCGGCGCAGGGACGCGTCGAACCGCTGCGGCAGTGGGGCGCCTACGGGCCGGTCGTGGACGGTGACGGCGGCACGGCCACCGACCGCCTCCTGCGCTACCTCGGCCGCGAGCCTCGCCGCTGACCGACCCGGCGGTGGCGGGGCGGGGCCCCCCCCCCCCGCCGGGGGGGCGGGGCCCCCCCCCCCGGGGGGGGGGGGGGGGGGGGGGGTGA
>NZ_JARWRU010000016.1 GCF_029867845.1 Nocardia farcinica
CGCGGGGGGGGGGGGCCGGCCCACCCCCCCCCCCCCCCCCCCCCGGGGGGCCCGCGGCCGGGGGGGGCCCCCCCCCCACCGCCCGATTCAGTTCCTCCGCTGCCGCTTGCCCGTGGGACGCTGATCGCCGCCCGTCCCGCGTCCCGCACCGACCCCACGCCCCTCACCGGTGCGCGCACGCGTGCCGGGACGGGGAGCCGCCGCGGTCTCGAGGTCCTCGCCCGCGGGCCGCTTGGTCAGCTGCGCGACCCGTAGCTCGGCTTCCCTCGCCGCCCGCGCGGCCGCCGCGTTGGCGCGCTTGTTCATCACCTTCTTGGTGTGCGCGGCCACCGGGCCCCAGCGTTCCTTGAGCGAGACCAGCAGCGGGCTGGCGAAGAAGACCGACGAATAGGTGCCGATGATCAGGCCGACGAGCTGCACCAGCGCCAGGTCCTTGAGGGTGCCGACGCCGAGCATCCACACCGCGATGACCATCAGCGCGATGATCGGCAGCACGCCGATGACGGTGGTGTTGATCGAGCGCATGAGCGTCTGGTTGACCGCCAGGTTGGCCTGCTCGGCGTAGGTGCGCCGGTTCAAGTGCAGGATGCCCCTGGTGTTCTCCTCGACCTTGTCGAACACGACCACCGAGTCGTAGAGCGAGAAGCCGAGGATGGTGAGCATGCCGATCACCGTCGCGGGGGTGACCTCGAAACCGACCAGCGCGTAGACGCCCGCGGTGACGATCATGTCGAAACCGAGCGCGACCAGCGCCGCGATGGCCATGTCGCGTTCGAAGCGCACCGTGATGTAGACGGAGATGATCACCAGGAAGACCACCAGCGCGATGAGCGCCTTCCTGGTGATCTGGTCGCCCCAGGTCTCGCTGACGTCGGAGACGCTGATCGCCGAACGGCTCGGCTCGCCGTCGGAGTTCTTCGGCTCGAACTCGTCGTAGAGCGCGCTGGTCAGCCGTTCCGCCTCGTCGGCGTCCAGCGCCTCGGAGCGGATGAGCACGGTGGCGGTGGAGCCGGAGCCCACGGTCTGCACCGTCTCCGGTTCGGAGCCGAGGGTATCGGCGTAGACCGCCTCGCCCTGGCTGGTCGAGGCGTCGCCGGCCGGGAACTGGATCCTGGTGCCGCCCTCGAAATCGATGCCGAAGTTGAAACCGCGGATCAGGATGCTCGCCAGCGACAGCAGCACGATCACCGCGCTGATGATGTACCACAGACGCCTGCGGCCGACGACGTCGATCGCGCCCGTGCCTGTGTAGAGGCGGTTGAAGAAGCCGTGGCGGGGCGCGCCCGCGCCGTAGGCGAAGTCGTCGACCACGCTCTGTGCGCGGTCCTCGTCGCGCTCGCGCGGCGACGGGCTGTCGGGAGTGGTCATCGCGTCCTCACACCTTCCGCGGGAGCGGCCTCGGCGGCCCTGCGTTCCCAGGCGACCTGCTGGATCGC
>NZ_JARWRU010000017.1 GCF_029867845.1 Nocardia farcinica
GGGGGGCCCCCGGTGGTGTACGGGGCGCCCCCCCCGCCGGCCGCCGAGGCCGCGGCGGGCCCGCTGGTCTCCATCGAGCAGCGCGAGGACCGCGCGGGCACCCGGCTGCGCTCGGAGGCCACCCCCTTCCAGCCGCTGCGCGGGGTGCGCGTGCTGGACATGACCAGGGTGATCGCCGGTCCGGTGGCCACCCGCACGCTGGCGCTGCTCGGCGCGGAGGTGTTGCGGGTCGACGCGCCGTGGCTACCCGAGCTGCCCTGGCAGTTCGCCGACACCTGCCAGGGCAAGCATTCGGTGCTGATGGACATGCGCAGCCATGCCGTCGCCTTCCACGACCTGCTCGCCCAGGCCGACGTGCTGGTGACCGGTTACCGTCCCGGCGCGCTGGAGAGCGCGGGGCTCATCACCGCGGTGCGCCGCGGCCTGATCCACGCCAGGATCAGCGCATGGGGCGAGACCGGCCCGTGGAGCACCCGACGCGGCTTCGACAGCATCGTGCAGGCCGCCACCGGCATCGCCGTGCTGGAGGGCGCGCCGCAGGTGCCGGGTTCGCTGCCCGCCCAGGCCCTCGACCACGCCACCGGATACCTGCTGGCCGCGGGCGTGATCGACGCGCTGGCCGCGCACACCTACGACGGCGTCGGCCGGGACGTGCGGGTGTCGTTGGCACGCACCGCCTCCTGGCTGCTCAACGCGCCGGGCCGCACGCTCAAGCATCCGGCGCCCGCGCCGCCGAGCAGCCACGCGGTCGTTTCGCACGGCAACGTGCAGACCGCGGCGCCCGCGCTGGCGGAGTACCCGGACTACGCGTGGCCCGCGCCCCAGATGGGGTCGGGCACCCCGGCCTGGCCGGTCCGCACCCGCTGATCTCCTCGCCCGGCGCGCATCGCCGGGCGGGGCGCCACCGGCGACACGCCGCCCGCGACCGGTGGCGCCGTCGGCGCGCCCGCACCCACCCGCCGACCGCTCCCCCGGCCGGCGGTGACTAGGCTCGGGGCGTGCGGCAGAAGATCATCGTGGACGTCGATACCGGGATCGACGACTCGCTGGCGCTGCTCTATCTGCTCGCCTCCCCGGACGCCGAGTTGCTCGGCATCGCGTCGACGGCGGGGAACGTGGGAGCCGCGCAGGTCGCGGCGAACAATCTGGCGTGGCTCGACGTGTGCCACGCCCCGCAGATCGAGGTGGCGCGCGGCGCCGAGCGGGCGCGGGCGGTCGAGTTTGGCACCCCCGCGGACCCCCCCGGGCCCCGGGGCGGGGGGCCCGCGCGGCGGCCGGGGTCGCGGCGGTCGCGGTCCCCGCGGTCGG
>NZ_JARWRU010000018.1 GCF_029867845.1 Nocardia farcinica
GGGCCCGGCGAGGGGGAGGTCCCGCCGCCGTTGCCGAGGGAGTTCCTGGACGACGTGCTCGGCTGAGCCGTGTCCGGTAATCCGGCGCTAGGGTTGCCACCAGGGCCGCAGCGGCACCGTCCAGGTCCCGTCGGAGGGCAGCTTGACGCCGAGCACCTGGTGCAGCTGCACCACATTGCGCTGGAAGCCCAGCCGCGAGCCCGCCATGTACAGGCCCCACACCTTCGCGGTGCCCTCGCCGACGTCGGCGACGCAGGCGTCCCAGTTCGCGACCAGGTTCTTGCACCATTCGTGCAGGGTGAGCGCGTAGTGCTCGCGCAGGTTCTCCTCGTGCAACACCTCCAAGCCGACGTTCTGGATCTCGGTGATGATGCGGCCGGAGCCGATCAGCTCGCCGTCGGGGAAGACGTAGCGGTCGATGAAGTCGCCCGCTCTGGCGGCGCGGGTGTTGTCCGGCCTGGTGATGCAGTGGTTGAGGAACAGGCCGCCCTCGCGCAGCTTGTCGCGCATGTACCCGAAGTAGTACGGGTAGTTGTGCACGCCGATGTGCTCGGTCAGGCCGATGGAGGAGACCGCGTCGAAGTCGGTCTCCGGCACGTCGCGGTAGTCGCAGTGCCGCACCTCGGCCAGCTCGCTCAGGCCCTCCTCGGCGATCTTCTTCTGCGCCCAGGCCGCCTGCTCGGCCGACAGCGTGGCGCCAATGACCCGCACACCGCGCGCGGCCGCGTAGCGCACCATGCCGCCCCAGCCGCAGCCGATGTCGAGCAGTCGGTCGCCCTCCTTCAGGCGCAGCTTCTCGAAAACCAGGCGGTACTTGTTCTCCTGCGCCTGTTCGAGCGTCCAGTCCGCATCGCCGTAGGCGGCGCAGGTGTAGGTCATCGACGGCCCGAGCACGTACTCGTAGAACTCGTTGGACACGTCGTAGTGGTGGTGGATCGCCTCGGCGTCGCGGGCCTTGGTGTGGCGCAGGCCCTCCAACGCGATGCGCCGCCAGCGCGGAAGCGTCTCCTGCGGTGGCGGCGCGATCGGCTTGAGCCTCTCCCAGCCCAGTGACCGGGCGATGGTCACCAGCGCCAGGGCCGAGGGCCTGCGGAACTTCAACCCCTGCATGGCGGCCAGCGCCTCGTAGGGATCGCCGGGATGCACCCCGGTGACGGTCATGTCCCCGGAGATGTAGGCGCGCGCCATGCCCAGGTCACCCGGCGCGGTGGCCAGATAGTTGATGCCGCGCGGGGTGGCGATGTGCAGGGTGTAGGGACAATCCCGCGGCCCGGTGGCGCTGCCGTCGTAGGCCGTCAGCCGGATCGGGCTGTCGCCCTCGATGAGGGCGTCGAAGACTTCGGCGATGGAGAGTTTCGTTCCGAGATCGGCGAAGACGTCGGAACGGTCCTTGAAAGTCGTCATCTGCGTTGCACCGCCTTCGAATACAAGTCCAGCAGCCGCTGGTCCGGGTCGTATCGTTTCTTCAATTCCGAATAGGTCTCGCCGCCGTACAACGCCGCGAACTCGTCCTCGCGGTAGTAGCTATCCGAATACAGCGATTTGTGGCCGTCGAATTCGGTCACCTTCTGTTCGATGGCGCGGTTGGCCGCGCCCTCCGGTTGCCCGGGGACGGTCGGCACGGCCGACCAGAATCCGACGTTCACATAGGTGCGCTCGCGCTCGAGCGGATACAGCGGCCACCCGCGCGTGCCGCCGCGCACGGCCGGCCCTTCCTCACGCAACCGCAAGGGGCACAGCCAGATCGGCTCGATCGGGATCTCGCGCAGGAACCACGACACGAAGTCGGCGGTGCGCTCGACGGGCACCTCGATGTCCTGCACCACCCGCTCGCGCGGCGGGTTGCCCTTGCGGGCCTCGATCCTGTCGCCGATGTGGTACTTGTGGTCGAGCGCGACCAGCTTCCAGTAGAAACTGCTGCGGCGGTAGCGCTTCGGCCAGAATCTGCGGATGCGGGGGTTCTGGGTGCCGAAGGCGCGCGAGCACCAGAACCAGTCGGTGTCCCAACGCCACAGATAGTCGTGGATGGTGAGCCGGTCCCGCTTCGGGGTGGCCGAATCGTGCTGGATGGAGCGGTAGTAGATGTCCATCCCGGTGTAGTCGGAGACCGGGCCCGGCTCGTCGGTCTGCCTGCCCAGCGTCAGGTAGCTCTCCTCGGCGGTGAACACCACGCCGTCGAGGTAGTCGACGCGTTCGCCGTCCCAGGCGCGCTCGTCGACGATCGTCGCGATGGCGGCTTCCAGTGCGCGCAGGTCGTGGAAGCGCACGTGGCGCAGCGCCACATAGGGCAGCACCGGCTCGAGTTCGATCTTCAGCCGGACGGTGTAGCCGAGCGTGCCGTAGGAGTTGGGGAAACCGCGGAACAGGTCGGCGTACTCGCCCTCGGGGGCCACGGTCAGGATCTCACCCGCACCGGTCAGCACGTCCATCTCCAGCACCGACTCGTGCGGCAGGCCGCTGCGGAAGGAGGTGGACTCGATGCCGAGGCCGGTGACCGCGCCGCCGAGGGTGATGGTCTTCAGCTGCGGCACCACCAGCGGGGCCAGGCCGTAGGGGAGGGTGGCCGCGACCAGGTCCTCGTAGGTGGTCATACCGGCCACATCGGCGGTCCGCGCCTCGGGATCGACGGCGATGACGCTGGTCAGACCCGACACATCCAGCCCCGGCGCGGGGTTGGCCGCTCTGGCCCGGAACAGATTGGAGGTCTTCTTCGCCAGCCGTACGGTGGCGCCCGGCGGTATCGCCCGGTAGCTGGCCAGCAGCCGATCGACGCCCGCGCGCTGCGCGGCGCACCCGGATTAGCGGGCGGGCGGGGGGCCCGGCACCGTCGACGGGCTGAACTGAGACGAGAATAACAACTAACTTCTTCCAACGGCAAGAGATGTTGAGATGAATCGACGTTAATCGTCTCGCCGGAACGACCGTACCAATCCAGTGAGCTTCACCAGGAGAAATACTCACGATTCGATCCCGAATCGGGCATGGATCAGGTTGTCTTTGCCGATCTACTATGCGAATCTCGGCTCACTTACGGCTTGAATGCCGGTGCAGCACGTGTCACCATCGTGGCGGCAGGGCGGACTGGCACGCCCGCGCGAGACATAGGAGAAGCGCAATGCTGCGTACCAGGTTCACCGAGGAATTCGGTATCGAACACCCCATCGTGCAGGGCGGCATGATGTGGGTCGGCCGGGCGGAACTCGTCGCCGCGGTCGCGAACGCCGGCGGTCTCGGCTTCATCACCGCCCTCACCCAGCCCACCCCGGACGATCTGCGCAAGGAGATCGAGCGGACCAGGGAGCTGACCGACAAACCGTTCGGCGTGAACGTCACCATCCTGCCGTCCATCAACCCCCCGCCGTACGCCGAGTACGTGCAGGCCATCGTGGAGTCCGGCGTCAAGATCGTCGAGACCGCGGGCAGCAACCCCGAGCCCTTCCTGCCCTACTACAAGGAAGCGGGCATCAAGGTCCTGCACAAGTGCACCAGCGTGCGCCACGCGCTCAAGGCGCAGAAGATCGGCGTCGACGGCGTGAGCATCGACGGCTTCGAGTGTGCAGGCCACCCCGGTGAGGACGACATCCCCGGCCTGGTGCTGATCCCGGCCGCCGCGCGGGCGCTGGACATCCCGATCATCGCCTCCGGCGGCATCGGCGACGCCCGCGGCCTGGTCGCCGCGCTGGCCCTCGGCGCCGACGGCGTGAACATGGGCACCCGCTTCCTGTGCACCCAGGAATCGTCCATCGCGCAGAAGGTCAAGGAGCAGATCGTCGCCAACAGCGAGCTGGACACCCAGCTGATCTTCCGCACCATGCGCAACACCGCCCGCGTGGCCGACAACGAGATCAGCCGCAAGGTCGTCGAGATCGAGAAGGCGGGCGGCACGTTCGAGGACGTGCGCGAGCTCGTCGCGGGCGCGCGCGGCCGCCGGGTCTTCGAGGAGGGCGACCTGGACGCGGGCATCTGGACCGCCGGTCTGGTCCAGGGCCTGATCGACGACATCCCCACCTGCGCGGAGCTGATCTCCCGCATGGTGACCGAGGCCGAGGCGCTCATCAACCAGCGCCTGGCCGGCTTCGTCGCCTGATCGGCGCCGATCGACCCGAATCGGTTCGGAAGACTCACCACCGCCGCCCGCGTCCCGATGTGGGCGGCGGTGGCGTTTCCGGGAGGAACGCCGGTGCCCGCGTGGCCGGTCAGTCACGCACGCGCGCGGCGATGGCGGCGTGGTCGTGACCGGCGATGACCTCGATCCCCTCGGGCAGGGCGTGCAGGCGGTGGATGGTGGCGAAGGCGGCGTCACGGTCGGCGTCGAAGAGCGAGCCCGGCATCGGCGCCTTCTCCCGCAACAGCCGGATCTGGATGTTGCCCCACACCGCGTCGCCTGCGAGCAGCACCCTGGTGCCGTCGTCGACCGCGAGCAGCACGCCGATACTGCCGGGGGTGTGACCGGACAGGTCGAGCATCAGCACCGAGCCGTCGCCGAACAGGTCGTGGCTGCCGGGGAAGCCGAACACCGGCGGGCCGTCGAGGTCGAAGGTGTCGAAGGCGCGTCCGAGCAGCGGGGCCCCCGCCCCCCCCCGCGGGGGGCGCCGCCCCCCCCAGGCCCCC
>NZ_JARWRU010000019.1 GCF_029867845.1 Nocardia farcinica
CATCCTCACCATCCCGAACGGCATCGAGGGCGCCAAGGCCTATCGCGACGACGTCCGCGCCCGCGCGGTGAAGTTCGGCCGCAATCCCGACGACATCAAGATCTTCCCGGTGGTCTACCCGATCGTCGGCGAGACCGAGCAGGAGGCCAAGGAGAAGAACGCCGCCTGGTACGCACGCAAGGAGCACAACTTCGAGGTGCAGATGGCGCACTTCGCGGCCACCATGGAGATCGACTTCTCCCAGTTCGACCCCGATCAGCCGATCCCCGACGACGTTTCGACCAACGGTCACCAGAGCCAGCTCGAGGTGTGGCGCGCGCAGCTGGGCGGCCGCACCATCCGCGAGGGCTTCAGCGGGATGCGCGTGCAGACCACCGAGATGGTCGGCACGCCGGATTCGATCGCCGCGCAGATGGACGAATTCATGCAGGAGGTCGGCGGTGACGGCTTCCTCATCTACGGCCAGCCGATCAGCCGCCAGTCCATCGCCGAGATGACCGACGGCGTCGCGCCCGCCCTGCAGCGCCGGGGCCTGCTGCGCACCGACTACGCGCACGACACGCTGCGCGAGAACCTGCGCTCGTTCGGGTGAACGCGATGCGCCGCACCTGCCTCGACACTCCGCGCGGGCGGGTGCACGCCCGCCTCGCCGGCGACGGCGACGACCTGATCCCGCTGTTGCACCAGACCGCCGCGTCCTCGGTGATGTATGAGCGGTTCGTCGCGGCGATGCTCGCGGCCGGGTGCGGCGCGCGCTACCGGTTCCTCGCACCGGACACCCCCGGCTTCGGGATGTCGTTCACCCCGGAGACGCCCTACGACCTGAACGACTGGGCGGACGACATGTTCGCCGCCGTGGACGCCCTGGCCGACGGGACGGGCAGCCCCCGCCGGGTGCACCTGCTCGGCCACCACACCGGCGCCGCCATCGCGGGCGTCATGGCCGCCACCCGCCCCGACCGGGTGGCGAGCCTGGCGATGATCGGCGCGGTCGCCATGGACGAGCCGGATCGGCTCGGCCGGCGGGCCGGGGGGGGGGGGCGGGCGGGGGGGCGGCGGCGGGGCCCCGGCGGGCGCGGGGGGGCCGGGGGGGGGGGGGGGGGGCGGGCGCCGCCGCGGGCGGG
>NZ_JARWRU010000020.1 GCF_029867845.1 Nocardia farcinica
GGTCGGGATCGTCGACGGTCACGCCGAATTCGGTGACCAGACCGGCCAGGCCGGTGTGCCAGCCCTGGCCGACCGCGCGGAAACGCCAGCCGCCCGCGCGGCGGTAGAACTCGCCGAACATCATGGCGGTCACCCGGTCGTGATCCTCGATGGCGAAGCGGGCGACCGGGCCGTCGGCGGCGTGCACGGTGACGACGAGACCGTCGATGTCGGCGAAGCTGCCCTCGTCGAGCGAGCCGCCGATCACGATGCGCTCGACGTCGCGCTCGGTGCGCGGCAGCGAGACACTGAGACGGGCGGTGCCTCGGCCGAGATCCTGGGCGATGGTCACCGCCTGGGAGATGTGCCTCGGCGCGTTGTAGAACACCAGATCACGATCGGTGCGGACCGCGCCCGACTCGTCGAGCAACAGCGCGTGCGCGTCGACGGCATGCCCGCTGCGCCAGGAAACCTCCACGGCCAGAAGAGATGTCGGTACCGGTGCGTTCGCGCCCTTGCTGAGATCGATCGTGCTGGGTTCCATCGTGCTGGCATCCTGCCACGCCCCTCCGACACGCCCGGCGCTCCGGTCCCGCCGGACGCGGGCACGGACGACACAGCCGCGGGCGGCGGCGGAAATCCGGCTGGTCCCGCCGGTGGTCGGGCACAGTGGAGGCCATGACGAGCCCCGAGGGGAAGGGCAGGCGTGACGGATCGCGGGGCGGTCCGGCCACACCGCGCGTGCCGGGGCCCGCCGAACTCGTCGCCGCCGCCCAGGCCGCGGCCGCGGCGGCGCAGGCGGCGGCCGGGCAGGCGCTGGAATCGGCGCAGGCCACCGCGGGGCACGCCTTCGACGCGGCGGTGCGGCTGCCACCCGCCACGGCGCAGCTGGCCGCCCAGCTCCCTGACCTGGTGGAGAACCTGTCCCTGGCCGTCGACCGGCTCAACGCCACCATCGACCGGCTCGACCGCACCCTGGCGTTGGCCGATCCAGCCTTCGCCGCCTACGACCGGTTGCTGCCCCGGCTGGAGGCCATGGTCGCGCTCGGCGAGGACGTG
>NZ_JARWRU010000021.1 GCF_029867845.1 Nocardia farcinica
GCCCCACCCGCGGGCGGGGGCCCCCCGCGGCCACCACCCGCCCCCCCCCCCCCCCCACGACCCGGGCGGCGAGCGCGGCGGTCGACGGCCGGTGCGCGACGAGCAGAGTGGTGGCGCCCGCGAGAGCCTCGCGCAGGCGTCGCTGCACTCGCCGCTCGGTGTCCACGTCCAGCGCCGACAGCGGGTCGTCGAGGACGATCACCCGGCCCGCGCTGCCGTCGCCCGCGTGTGTGAGCACGGCCCTGGCCAGGGCGAGCCGCTGCCGCTGACCGCCCGAGAGGCTGAGCCCCTGTTCGCCGATCCTGGTGTCGAGACCCCACGGCAGCGCGTCGACGAAGTCCGTGGCCTGGGCGATGTCGAGGGCGAGGCGCACCTGCTCGTCGGTCGCGGCGGGATCGCCGAGGGCCACGTTCTCCCGGACGGAGGCGGAGAACAGCACCGGGTCCTCGAAGGCCACCGCCACCGTGGAGCGCAGGTCGCGCAACCGCAGCTCCCGGATGTCGATTCCGTCGAGGCGCACGCTCCCGCCGGTGACGTCGTAGAGTCGCGAAAGCAGTTGCAGCAGTGCGGTTTTCCCGCTGCCGGTGGCGCCGACCAGAGCGACCGTCTCCCCGGGGGCGAGCCGCAGCGAGACCCCGCGCAGGAGTTCGGCGTCGGAACCGGGGAAGCCGAATCGCACGTCCTCGAAGCGCACTTCGCCGCGCACCGGAACGGGCAGCGGCACCGGGTCGGCGGGGTCGGCGATGTCCAGCGGAGTGTCGATGAGTTCCCAGTAGCGGTCGGCGGCGGTGGCCGCGTCCTGGAGCTCCGACAGCAGGTAGCCGAGCCAGGCGACCGGCCACATGAGGAAGCTCAGCAGGCTGATCGCGCCGACGACGGCGCCGAGCGACAGCGACCCCGTCACCACGCCGTACGCGCCGATGCCCAGTGCCGCCACCACTCCCAGCTGCGAGACCGAGCGCATGGCCGCCAGCAGGGTGGCGTCCAGCCGAGCCTTGTGCAGTTCGGTGCCGTGCAGGGCGCGGGCCCGGTCGGTGAACCGCTCGCCGAAGAACGCGCCTCGGCCGAAGGCCTTGAGCACCCGGATGCCCTGCACGGCCTCCTGGGCGATCGTCGCCAGGTCGCCGTTCTGATCCTGGGAGCGCCGGGAGGCGATCGCGTACCGCCGTTCGAACCGGGTGCACACGATCAGCAGCGGCACCGCCTCCACGAGGAAGACCAGCGCCATCCACGGGCTCATGAGCAACAGCACGAGCATCCCGACCGGAACGACCACCAGGTTCACCACGAGCCACGGTCCGGCGAAGTTGACGAAGCGGCGCAGGGTGGCGAGGTCGTCGACGGCGCGGGAGAGCAGTTGCCCGGACGCCCAGCCGTCGTGGCGGCCGATCGCCAGCGCCTGGAGGCGGGCGAAGAGCACGGCGCGCATGGTCTTCTCGAAGCTGGTGGCCGGACCGGCCAGCAGCCACCGCCGCGCCCACAGCGTGCCCGCCTCGATCAGCCCGAGCAGCAGGACGAGGCCGACCGGACCGGCCACGCCGCGCAGATCGCCGTCCGCGATGGGGCCGTCGACGATGCGCCCGAGGAGCAGCGGGGTGAGCACGACGGTCAGCATCGACACCACCGCCAGCACTGTCGCCACGACCAGCACCACCCCGTGCGGGCGCAGATAGGGCAGGAACCGCCGCAGGGATGCCAGTCGGCGCCCGCGCGTGGCGGTCGGCCGGGGCGTGGGTGTGATGGCCTGCCCCGGCGGAACTTCCACGATCACGCTCACGAATCCCCCTGCCACGAATCCCCCTGCCACGAATCCCCTGACACGAATCCCCTGACACGAATCCCCCTGCCCTCGCCTCGGCGTCGGCGTCGGGCCGACTTTCCAGCTTGGCACCGTCCCTCCGATCCGCCAACCACTTTTCACCGCCCGTGCGATGCCCCTCGGCGCCGGTGCGGTTCGCCCTGTCGGCGGTCGCGGCGATCACATGCGGAGCGACGGGCGGAACCGTCCCCTGAAGCCGGTCGACACAGACAGCACTCGATCGGCTAATCGGTTCCGGCATCGGGCGCGACGACGGCGGGCCCGATGCGGAACACGCGCGCGGACGGCGCCGCACCGCCACCGCGCGGAGACCTGTCGGTGGCGTGTGATATTGCGGCTTTTGTTCGAAATACTCTGTCCCACAGCACTCTTCGACACTCGCTTCCGGCGGCGAAACTTGTCGGTGGGTTCACGTAGGTTGATCTTCGTGACGAAGACGGGAGGGAATCCGATGGAGTCGGATGAGCGTGCGTTGGAGCGTTTCTCGGTGGTGCGGGTACTGCCGGTGGTGGCGCCCCGCAAACTCGCCAAGGTGCCGTTCGTGGAGATGGCCGACGGGCGGGTGCAGGGGGTGGTGTCCAGCGGATCGGATGTCGCGCGGGTCTATGTCTCGTCGATCTCGGTCTCGTCGATCTCGGTCTCGTTGAGCACGGTCTCGTCGAGCCCGTCGCCCGAGCACGGGCTCAGTTGCAGCACCAACAACAATCGGCCGTGTGGCGGTCTGTCCGGCGGCTATGCGTGCAAGCACATCGAGGCGCTGTTGAACGAAGCCGTTCTGCAGTACGGCGCGGAGCGGGTCGCCCGGTTCCTCGGTGTCGATGTCCCCGGCGACGGGCGCGCCCTGCTCTACACGCTGAACACCACCAGGGCCACGACCCCGGCCGCGG
>NZ_JARWRU010000022.1 GCF_029867845.1 Nocardia farcinica
AAACACACTCCTGCTCACAACACCCCCCCCCCCCCCCGCGGGCCCCCCCCCGGCCGCTCACCCCCCCCCCCCCCCCCCCCCCCCGGGCGGGCCCCGCCCCCCCGACGGTCCTGGCACGCGGGCAGGCGCGGGTAGACGATGGGGTATGCGAATCGGTGTGCCACGGGAGGTCAAGGAGCAGGAGTTCCGGGTGGCGCTCACCCCGGCGGGCGCGGGGGAGCTGGCGCGACACGGGCACGAGGTGCTGGTGGAGCGCGGGGCGGGCGTCGGGTCCGGTTTCCCCGACACGGCCTACGCGGCCGCGGGGGCGCGGATCGCGGCCGACGCGGCCTCGGTGTGGCGTGAGGCCGAGCTGGTGCTGAAGGTCAAGGAGCCGGTGCGCGCCGAGTTCGGCCTGTTGCGGTCGGGGCAGGTGCTGTTCACCTTCCTGCACCTCGCGGCCTCGCGGGAGTGCACCGAGGCGATCCTGGCCTCGGGCACCACCGCCATCGCCTACGAGACGGTGCGCGCGGCCGACGGCTCGCTGCCGCTGCTCGCGCCGATGAGTGAGGTGGCGGGCAAGCTGGCCGCACAGGTCGGCGCCTATCACCTGATGGCCCCGCTCGGCGGGGCGGGTGTGCTGTTCGGTGGCGTGCCCGGCGTGCGGCCCGCGCACGTGGCGGTGCTCGGCGGCGGGGTGGCGGGCGGCAACGCCGCCGCCGTGGCCGCCGGGATGGGCGCGCGGGTCAGCGTGCTCGACACCGACCTGGCCCGGGTGCGCCGCCTCGACACCGCCTACCACGGCCGCATCGCCACCCTGGCGTCCAATGCCGCCGAGATCGAGCGGACGGTGCTGGACGCCGACCTGGTGATCGGCTCGGTGCTGGTGCCGGGCGCGCGGGCGCCGAAGCTGGTGACCACCGAGATGGTCGCCCGCATGCGGCCCGGCGCGGTGCTGGTGGACATCGCCATCGACCAGGGCGGCTGCTTCGAGGGCTCGCACCCGACCACGCACGCCGCGCCGACCTTCCCGGTGGCGGGCGCGCTGTACTACTGCGTGGCCAACATGCCCGGCGCGGTCCCGCACACCGCCACACTCGCCCTCACCAACGCCACCCTGCCGTACGTGCTGGCCATCGCGGGCGAGGGCTGGCGGCGGGCCTGCGCGCACCGGCCCGACCTCGCCGCCGGGTTGACCGTCGACGCGGGTTCGCTGGTGTCGGAGCAGGTCGCCGCCGCGCACGGCATGGTCGCCACCCCGGCGGGGTGAACCGGGCCCTCACTGCCCGGCGCGCAGGAACCAATCCGGCTCGCCCTCCTCGAGCGCGGGCAGATCCTGCAGCTTGTCCGGGTTGCGGACCACGTCGATGGACACGATGCGCCCGGCGTCGACGGTGAACGACCACACGCCGCCGTGGGTGCCGTCGAAGACGTAGAGCCCCGGCCTGCCGTTGACCAGTACCGCCTTGCTCCAGGCGTTCCCGGCCGCGGGGTTGTGGTACCAGCCGAGCAGCAGCTTGGCGATGATCTCCGCGCCGGTGACGGCCCGGCGGATGGCGGGCACCTTGCCGCCGCCGTCGGCGGTGAAGGTGGCGTCGGCGTCGAGCACCTTCACCAGGGCGCTCAGGTCGCCACTGCGCCAGGCCACGGAGAAGGCCGAGACGACCCGCTGCTGCTCCTCCACCGAGGCCGGGAAGCGGGGCGTGCCCTGCTCGACGCGCTTGCGGGCGCGGGAGGCGAGCTGGCGCACCGCGGCGGGCGTGCGGCCGACCACCTCGGCGACCTCGGGGCCGCTCATGCCGAAGACATCCTGCAGGACGAAGGCCGTGCGCTCGGCGGGAGACAGGGATTCCAGCACCACCAGCAGGGCGGTGGTGACCCGCTCGTCCTGGCTCACCCGGTCGGCGGGGTCTTCCCAGGTGGTCACCTCGGGCTCCGGCAGCCAGTCACCCACGTACTGCTCGCGGCGGGCGCGCGCCGAGCCGAGCTGGTCGAGGGCGAGCCTGCCGGTGACGGTGGTCAGCCAGGCCCGCAGATTGTCGATCTGCTCCGGCCGCGGCTGGCGTTGCAGCCGCAGCCACGCCTCCTGCACCACGTCCTCGGCGTCGGAGAGGCTGCCGAGCGTGCTGTAGGCCAGCCTGCGCAGGTAGGGGCGGTGCTCCTCGAAGCGTCGAGCGAGTTCGGCCCCGTCGATACGCCCGGGGCCGTCCGGGATATCGGCCGAGGAGTCGTCCGGGGCGCCGGGTTCGGGTGAGGTCATCGTTTCCACCGTTTCGTTCGAGCCGCAGCGTGATCGCTGTTCGCTGTGTCCGCTGTGATGAGCTGTCCGCTGTGACGAGCTTGTCTGCTGTCACGAGGACGACGACGCCGCGCCCTCGAGTGTGACACCGGTGGGTGGGGCCGCCGGGACACCGTGCGCGCCACCCGTCGCCCGCTCGTTAGGCTCGCCCGGTGCGTACGGGGATTTCGACCGCGACCGGTCTGTTGCTCGGCTTCGCGCTCGACCGCGTGTTCGCCGATCCGGCGCGCCTGCACCCGGTCGCCGGATTCGGCACGGCGGCGACGGCACTCGAATCACTGACCTACGCGGACCGGCGCGGCGCGGGCGTGCTGCACGAGACGGTCGCGGTCGGCGCGGTGCTCGGTCTCGGCGCGGTGCTGCGCCGGGCCGGCGGCGGCGTCGCGGTGACCGCGCTGGCCACCTGGACCGTCCTCGGCGGTCGCAGCCTGGCCCGCACCGGCCACCGCATGGCCGACTGCCTCGAACACGGCGACATCGACGGCGCCCGCGCGCTGCTGCCCTCGCTCTGCGGCCGTGACCCGGCGGTCCTCGACGCCGACGGCCTGGCCCGCGCCGCCCTCGAATCCATCGCCGAGAACACCTCCGACGCCGCCGTGGCGCCGCTGTTCTGGGGGGCGGTGGCCGGGGTGCCCGGCCTGCTCGGCTATCGCGCGATCAACACCCTCGACGCCATGGTCGGCTACCGCAACGACCGTTACGAACGCTTCGGCTGGGCCGCCGCCCGCACCGACGACCTGGTCAACCTCGCTCCCGCCCGGCTCACCGGACTGCTCACCGTCGCCGTCGCCCCGGTCGTCGGTGGTCGCCCCGGCCCGGCCCTGGCCGCCTGGCGCCGTGACGCGGGCAGCCATCCCAGCCCCAACGCGGGGGTGGTCGAGGCCGCCGCCGCCGGTGCGCTCGGGGTGCGGCTCGGCGGGCCCACCCGCTACCGCCACGGCACCGAACAGCGGCCGACCCTCGGGGAGGGGCCCGCCCCCGCCGTGCCGGATCTGCGACGCGCGGTGCGGTTGTCCGAGGCGGTGCAGTTGGCGGCCGTCGGCTGCGCGGCCGCGCTCGCTGTGCTGCTGCGCCGTCGCCGCTGACCCGCCCCTGCGCGCCGCGGCGACCGGCCAGGACGCCGGTGCGACGAGGTCAGCGGTTGCGGCCGTAGCGATCGGCGAGGCGGGCCTGAGTGTTCTTCTGGGCAGAGGCAGGCTCGGCGGCCCGGGGCTTCGCGCCATCCGCCTCGGTCGTGTCCGGCGACTGCCGCGCGGTCGGCTCGACCCGGCTCGGAGCGGACTCCGGTGCCCCCGGCTCGGTGGCAGGTTCGGGGGAGGTGTCCGAGGCGGCGGCGTCCTTGTTCCTGCGCCGCTCCCGGATCTCCGCGACGACGAAGTACCCGAGGCCGAGCGGGGCCATGATGCCGAAGGCCAGCCATTGCAGGCCGTAGGACAGGTAGGGACCCGCGTCGAGCTGGGGGAGCGGGGTGGGACGGAAGGCCCCGGGCTGGTCCTCGGTCAATTGCAGGTATCCGCCGCGCTCGCTCACCGGCAGCGGGGTGAGCGGCAGATCCATGACCGTGCCCGCCTGGGTGACGTCGATGGAGTAGACCTGGCGGTAGCCCTCCTCGGTGAACGGCGGGCGGTCGGGGCTCACGCCCTCGGAATCGCGCACCCTGGCCTCGATGCGCTGCGGACCGGCGGGCGGCTCGTCGATCCGGGGGGCGCGGGAGCCGTCCACGCCCGCGACGAGACCGCGGTCGACCAGCAGCACGCGGCCGTCCGTCAGGCGGAAGGCCGCGAGGACCGCGAAACCGGGCGCGCCGTCGAGGTGGCGCAGCCGCACCAGCACCGTCGAGCCGGGCACGTAATCGCCGGTGGCGACCACCCGCCGCCACTCGGCGCGGCTGTCGACGGGCGCGGCGAGCACCTCGGTCACCGGGACCGGCTCGGCGCGCACCGATTCGGCGATCAGATCGTTGCGCTCCTCGGTGCTGCTGTTCTTGTTCAGCTGCCAGGGCGCTAGCACGGTGAAGCACAGGTAGGCGAAGGCCACCACGACCACCGCCAGGATCACCCAGCTCGGCCGCAGCAGGAAACTCAGCTTGCGCATCACGCCCGCCCGCCGGCCACCGGTTCGCCGAGGGCCGCACGCGTCCAGGCCAGCAGGCCGGGCACGGCGGCCTCGATCTGGTCGCGGACCAGTTCGAAGGCGGCCTCGTCGTCGTAGTAGGGGTCGGGCACGTCCGGGCCGTCGGCGTCGGGGTCGAAGCTGCGCAGCAGCCGCCTGCGCTCGGCGGGCACCCCGAGCCTGGCCAGCGCGCGCTCGTGGCCGGTGTCCATGGCGACGAGCAGGTCGGCGTCGCGATGATCGTCGCCGACGACGGCGGCCACGTGACCGGTCGGGTAGCCGGACCGGATCAGGGTGGCCGTGGTGCGCTCGTCGGCCTCGCGACCGACGTGCCAGGACTGGATGCCCGCACTGCTGACCCGCACCCGGTCGGCCAGCCCGGCCAGGCGCAGATGGTGGGCGAACATCTTCTCCGCCATCGGCGAACGACAGATGTTGCCCGTACAGACGAACGAAATGTGCAGCTCACCCACACCAGCCATTCTGGCCGTCGCCGTGCCCGGGCCGCCACGTAGGGTGTTCGGTCGTGCCCTCCGACACAGTCGATCACGCCGCGCTGCGCCACCACGGCGACGTCGACGCGCGACCCGGGCTGCTCGATTTCGCGGTGAATGTGCAGGGCAGCGCCCCGCCGCCGTGGCTGCGCGCGCGCCTGGCCGCCCGCCTGGACGACCTCGGCCGCTACCCGAGCGCCGCCGAGCACGAGGCGGCGGGCGCCGCCGTGGCCGCCCGCCACGACCGCCCGGCCGAGCAGGTGCTGCTGCTGTCCGGCGCCGCCGAGGGCGTGGCCCTGTTGCCCCGGCGGGGCCCCCGCCGGGCCGCCGGGGGGCCCCCCACGGTGACCGCGCCCGAGCGGGCGGTGCGGCCGGCGGGCGGGC
>NZ_JARWRU010000023.1 GCF_029867845.1 Nocardia farcinica
GTGGGGCGGCGGCCCCCGGGGCCCCACCGCCTGCGTGTTGGGGTGCGCCAACCCCGCGACGCCGCGCGGCGCCGGGCAGGCCACGGCGCCCCGGGACTGGGCGTGGTGCAGCCGTGCGGAGGACGCCGCGGTGGCGGTGAACCAGTAGAGGGCGACGTCGGTGAGTATCCGCTCGTCGTCCACCGGGGTGTCCGGGCCGGTCCACTGGTCGAAACGCTCGGCGATCCAGGCCAATTGGCCGACCGGCGAGTCGGTGAGCGCGTAGCCGATCGTCTGCGGGGTGGCGGCCTGCAACGCCTGGTACGGCGGCCGGTTCGCCATCAACTGCCGCACCGTGTCCAGTCGCGCCTGTTCGATCGGCGTCAGCGTGACCTCGGCCTCGGGGTCGGGCCGGGTAGGCAGGTAGTTGACGTGCACGCCGACGACCCGCTCGGGCGCCACCGCGCCGAGCGCCATGGAGATACCCGCACCGAAGTCGCCGCCCTGCGCGCCGTAGCGCTCGTAGCCGAGGCGGCGCATCAGTTCGGCCCAGGCGCGGGCGATGCGGTGGATGTCCCAGCCGCGTTCGTGGGTCGGCCCGGAGAACCCGAAGCCGGGGATGGAGGGGATCACCAGGTGGAAATCGCGTGACAGCGGCTCGATCACGTCGAGGAACTCGAGGAACGAGCCGGGCCAGCCATGGGTGAGGATCAGGGCGAGCGCGTCCGGCTTCGCCGACCGGACGTGCACGAAATGCACGCGCTGTCCGTCGATCTCGGTGTGGAAATGGGGCAGTTCGTTCAGCCGGGTCTCGTGCTCGCGCCAGTCGTAGCCGGTGCGCCAGTACTCGGCGAGCTCGCGCAGCCGTGGCAGCGGAAAGCCGAAGTCGCGGCCGGCGTCGGCGACCTCGTTGGGCCAGCGGGTGCGGGCCAGCCGGTCGTGCAGGTCGTCGAGGTCGGTCTGGGGGACGGCGATGCGGAAGGGGTCGATCACGGCGGTCTCCAGGTGTGATGGCGGCGAGTCGTTGGCGCAACCAATGTTGGCAAAACCAACAATAAAGGAAGGTTGTTGGTGTGTCCAACGATGTAGGGTGTGCTCGTGGAAGACGCCCCCGAACGCCTGACGAGCAAACCGAGTTGGCTGCTCACCCAGCTGGCGGTGCACGCCAAGAAGCTGTCGACCGACTGCTTCGCCGAGGCGGGCGCGCGCGGCTACCACTACCGAATCCTGGCCACGCTGGCCGAATTCGGCCCGGCCAGCCAGATCGACCTCGGCCGCCGCGGCAACATCGACCGCAGCGACGTGGTCGCCGCCGTCAATCAGCTCGCCGACCAGGGCTGTGTCGAACGCGCCCCCGACCCCGCCGACCGCCGCCGCAACATCGTCACCCTCACCGCCGCGGGCGAGCGCCTGCTCCACCGGCTCGACCGGGCGTTGGACGAGGTCCAGGACCGCCTGCTGGCCCCGCTCGGCCCCGATGACCGCGAGGAGTTCACCCGCCTGCTGGCGCGGCTGCTGGCCCACCACCGAGACCGCGGTGGATGGTGATCATCGCCTGCACCTCGAGCAGCCGCAGCCCCGCACGCGGCGACTCCCCGGCTCACGCCGTACCTCTCCAGCATGGTGGCCTGTCACCCCGGCTCCCGTCTTGTGAACCCCTGTTCCCGAACGAATTTCCCCACGCCGGCGCACCGGGTGCGCGACGGCGGCGCGCACCCGCCGCCGTCCGGCTCGACCCCGCCCGCGTCGAGCGCCGTCCCGGCTACCCGGCCCGCGCGGACCCGCGGGCCCCGGTGATCTCGTCGACGAGTCCCCAGTCCAGCGCGCTGGCCGCGTCGAGTGCCGCACCGGTGACGAACAGGTGCAGCGCCCGCCAGCGCCCGATGCGCCGGGGAATGCTCACCGTCCCACCGGCGCCCGGGATCAACCCCATGCCCACCTCGGGCAGCCGGAACACGCTGTCGGGCGCGGCGACGATCCGGCCCGCGAACGCGGGCACCTCGATCCCCGCGCCCACACACTGCCCGTGCAGCTCCACCCGCGTCCGGGCAGCCAGCAACGCCATCGAACGGGCCGCCCCGGCCGCGGTGCGGAGGAAGTGCGCAGTCGCGTGATCGGGAGTGTGCCCGAACTCGTCCAAATCGCCGCCCGCGCAGAAGCACGGTCCCGCACCCGCCAGCACCACCTCGCGCACACTGTCGTCGAACAGGGCCACCCGCAACGCCTCCACCAGCGCGTCCCGCACGGCGGTGCCGTAGGCGTTGCGCCGCTCCGGCCGGTTGAGCGTGATCCGCAGGACGCCACCCTCGCGCCGCACGAGAACCGGGTCGGTCGCCGGCGGCGGGGGCAGCGACCGGCCGAGCGCCCTGCGTTCGGCCAGCCAGCGGCCGAACTCCGCGCCACCCTGAAGTGCCGAGTAGGCAAGCGATTCCACCTCGATCGCCCGCGGGACGGGCAAGGTCTCCGAGATCCGCAGCACCTGTGCGGCGATCAGCGCGGCCTGCGGATTGCGTGCCGCCGCACCGAGGAAAGCGTCGAGCGCGGCATCGACATCGGGGACACCCACCCCGGTCCGGTCCGGGGCGGGGGGTCGGGTGAGCGGGGCGGTGGGTCCGGTGAGCGGGGCGTAGGTCACGTCGAGGGCCGCGGTCAGTCGCGCCAGCCGGGGCGGGACCGGCCGGGTCGCCCGCCCGATCACCAACCGGTCGAGCGCGGCGACGCCGGCGGCCGCCCGGACGGCGAGCTCTTCGTCGACGTCGTCGAGATCCACCACCAGCACGGGTTCGGTGGTCGTCGCGCCGGGGATCGCCGACGCGAGGAAGGCCGCTCCGTCGGCGAGTCGAGCAGCGGTGACGGTTCGTTCGTGGCTGTCCATGAGCGGTCGTGACCTCCCGCGCCAACGGTAACATCGGCTCGATGTGGACCCCGGGCAGCGCTGATCGGGTGCGGGACTGGGCCGAGAGCGGCGTCGTCGCCCTCACCGGCCGCGCCGACGGCGCCCCCGTCGTCCCGCCGGGGCACGCCGCCTCCCGCGCTCGCGCCCTCGGCGCGTGGATCGCCGAGGCGTCGGGTGGGGCGGTCC
>NZ_JARWRU010000024.1 GCF_029867845.1 Nocardia farcinica
CCCCCCCCCCCCGCCCCCCCGGCGGGGTATCAGGCGCCCGCGCAGCCGGCCGGGGGCCAGGCCCACGCCGATCCAGACGGGCAGGAACCGGTCGAGGGTGGACAGTTTGGCGACCACGGCGGGTTGGTCGGTGGTGTTCACGCTCATGCGGGGGCTCCGATCGCGGTGCCGCTCTCCACGAGCAGGACTTCCGAGAGTCGTTGCAGCGCTTCGGGGACGACGCGGTAGTACACCCAAGAGGCGCGGCGTTCGCTGTCGAGCAGCCCGGCTTCGCGCAGCACCTTGAGGTGATGGGAGATGGTCGGCTGGGTCAACTCGATGCCCGCGGACAGGTCGCACACGCAGGCTTCCTGGCTCTCGCGCGAGGCGATGGCGCTGAGCAGTCGCAGCCGAACCGGGTCCGAGAGTGCTTTGAACACGCTGGCCAGCTCGACGGCGTGGGGTTCGGACAGCGGCTCGCGCACCAGGGGCGCGGCCGAGCACGCCTGCACAGGCGTCACCACCAACTTCGACTTCGACATACGCCAATATTGACCGATATCGATACCGGGAGGCAAACGAACAGCCGGTGAACACCGGCCCGTCCGCCAGGGCTGCGGTTACCGGACCGGGGAGCGGCGTTCGAGCAGGATGGTGTCGTGCCAGACGCCGTCGCGCTGGGCGGTGCCGTTGCTGGCGGAGGACCTGCTGACGTCGGCGACCCACCACTTGCGGCTTCGGACCCGAGGTTGCGCGGTACTGTGCCGTATACCGTCCTGACCGCCTATGCCGCTCTGGCTGTGGGCGCGGGCCTGGGCAAGATGACCGGGTCGGTTGTTGGCGTGGGGAAGGTGTGAGTGGGTTATGGGTTCTGTTCACGAGGTCATCGAGGCGTTCCGGCTGGCGCCGTCGAACTCGGAGCGGGGCACCAAGTTCGAGCAGTTGATGGTCCGCTACTTCGAGTTGGATCCGATGCTGGCCCAGCAGTACGACAAGGTGTGGCGGTGGACCGACTGGCCCGACCGGGCAGGTAAACCGGATACCGGGATCGATCTGGTCGCCCGGGAGCGTGATACCGGGGCGTTGACGGCGATCCAGTGCAAGTTTTACGAGCCCACTCATGTGCTGGCCAAGGGCGATATCGACTCGTTCTTCACCGCTTCGGGGAAGAAGCCGTTCACCAACCGGGTGATCATCTCCACCACCGACCGGTGGGGCCGCAACGCCGAGGACGCCCTGCAGGATCAGACGATCCCGGTGCAGCGGATCGGGCTGGCCGAGATCGCGGAGTCCCCGATCGACTGGGACATCGCCTGGCCGGCTGGTGAGCTGCAGGTCAGCCTGTCGGAGGCCAAGCGCCACGAGCCCCGACCGCATCAGGCCCAGGCCATCGACGCCGTCTTCAACGGTTTCGCCGCCGGCCACGACCGGGGCAAGCTGATCATGGCGTGCGGGACGGGCAAGACGTTCACGGCGTTGAAGATCGCCGAACGCACCGCCGTCGAGAACGGCGGCAACGCGCGGATTCTGTTCGCGGTGCCGTCGATCTCGCTGCTGTCGCAAACGTTGCGGGAGTGGACGGCCCAGACGCAGCTGGATCTGCGGGCGTTCGCGGTGTGCTCGGACAATAAGGTCTCCCGCTCGGCCGAGGACGTCTCGGTCCACGACGTCGCGATCCCGGTGACCACGAGCTCGGCGGTGCTGGCTGCGGAGATGGAGCGCCGCCGCCATGCGGCGGGGTTGACGGTGGTGTTCACCACCTACCAGTCCCTGCCCGCCGTGGCCGGCGCGCAGGCTGCGCATGGGGTGGAGCCGTTCGATCTGGTGATCTGCGATGAGGCGCACCGCACCACCGGTGTCACCCTGGTCGGCGATGACGAGTCGAACTTCGTGCGCGTGCACGACGGCGACTATCTGAAGGCGCAGCGGCGGCTGTATATGACGGCCACGCCGCGGATCTTCGACGAGACCGTCAAGGACAAGGCCGCCGAACACTCCGCCGAGCTGTCGTCGATGGACGACGAAACCCGCTACGGGCCCGAGTTCCACCGCCTGTCCTTCGGTGCCGCGGTCGAGCGGGGTTTGCTCACCGATTACAAGGTGATCGTGCTGACCGTCGACGAAGACCTCGTCGCCGCGCCCTTGCAGCAGCAGTTGGCCGGGCGGTTCAGCGAGCTGCGGCTGGATGATGCGTCGAAGATCGTGGGCTGCTGGAACGGGCTGGCCAAACGTGCCGGGAAAACCCCCGAGGGGGTGGGGTTCCCGCCGGGGCAGCCGCCGATGCGGCGGGCCGTGGTGTTCGCCAAGGACATCGCCGCCTCCAAACAGGTCGCCGAAGTGTTTCCCGCGGTGGTGGATGCCTACCGGGAGCTGCTCGCCGACCGCGAGGACGACGGCCACGAGATCACCGCGACGAACCTGGACCTGTCCTGCTCGGTCCACCACGTGGACGGCACGTTCAATGCGCTGCAGCGCAACGCCGAGCTGGCCTGGTTGAAGGCGCCGGTGCCGGAGGGTGAGTGCCGGATCCTCACCAATGCCCGTTGCCTGTCCGAGGGCGTGGATGTGCCGGCGCTGGATGCGGTGATGTTCCTCAACCCCCGCAACTCCGTCGTCGACGTCGTGCAGTCGGTCGGGCGGGTGATGCGTAAGGCCGACGGCAAGGACTACGGCTACATCATCCTGCCCGTCGCCGTGCCCGCCGGCGTCTCACCCGCGAAGGCCTTGTCGGACAACACCCGCTTCAAGGTGGTCTGGCAGGTCCTCAACGCCCTGCGCGCCCACGACGACCGGTTCAACGCGATGGTCAACTCCATCGCCCTCAACACCAGCAGCGACGTCCAGAAAACCGGCAAAGGCAGCGACATGCTGATGGGCGGGCACATCGGGCCCGTCACCGACGACCACGAAACCCTCTCCAACAGCACCACCAACCACGGCGACAACGCACCTACTGGGACTGGGTGGCCAGCATCGCGCCGATCAACTTCCTGCCGGGCAACCAGGCGCTCGTCGACTACTTCGCCGGGATGAAGGCCGAGATCGAGCAGCGGCTGCGCGACGGCGTGCATGCCGTGGAGGGCGAGCGCTACCGGGTGTACTTCGACGGCATCATGAACTGGAACAAGCTGGGCTTCCTCACCCGCAAGTTCGCCGAGTACGACGTCGCGGTGGTAGCCGGCCGCTACACCCACGAATCCTTCTGGCAGGAACCCCAGCTGATCGACGTGGACAACCCCTTGCTCGGCATGGCCCAGCACTACCTGCTCTGCCCGCTCAACCACGGCTTGAAGAACCTGCAGGAGCTGCTGCTACGTCGGATCGACGAGTACGCCATCGACGGGATCGCCTTCCACTCCACCCGGACCTGCCGGGCCATGACCAACCCGCAGGCCATGCTGGCCCGCACCGCCGAACGCGAGCGCGGCGTCAAGTCCTTCTTCTTCGAGGGCGACGTCGCCGACGCCTCCTTCTACAACGACGAACTCTTCGACAGCAGGCTGGAGGCCATGCTCGAGTCGATCGACGTGCAGCGGGCCAAGGCGGGCGCGGTGACAAGGGGCGCGCCGTGAGCGATCGGAGCTGGTTCGTGCTCGGCGTCGATCTGGGTTCGACCACGGCCAAGGCGGTCGTCGCGGACGGCACCGGCGCCATCCGCGCGGCCGAGGTCGTGCAGCTCGGCGCGGTCAGCCGGACCGCGGCCGCGCGGGCGATCGAGGCCGCGCTGGCCGCCGCGGGCATCGACCGGGACCGGGTGCGCCGGACCATCGGCACCGGCTACGGGCGCAGGCTGGTGACCGGGGCGGACCGGACCTTCACCGAGATCACCTGCCATGCCAGGGGCGCCGCTGCGCTGCGTCCCGGCGTGCGGCTGGTCATCGACATCGGCGGCCAGGACAGCAAGGCCATCGTGGTCGACGACGAAGGGCTGGTGGAGCGGTTCGCGATGAACGACCGCTGCGCCAGCGGAACCGGGCGCTTCTTCGACGTCCTGGCCAGGGCACTCGAAACCGATATCGGCGATATCGGGCGGCTGGCGTTGGCGGGCTCGGCCGAGCTGGAGATCAGCAGCATGTGCGCCACCTTCGCCGAGACCGAGGTGATCTCGATGCTCGCCCAGGGGGCGGAGCCTGCCGATATCGCGGCGTCGGTGCACCGTGCGGTCGCGGCCCGGACGGTCGGCCTGATCGCCCAGGTGGGCAAGGCTTTTCCCGCGGTCATGACCGGCGGGGTCGCCAAGAACCCGGCCGCGCGGGCATTCCTGGCCGATGCGCTGCGCGGCGAGGTCGAACTGCTCGACCAGCCGCAGATCGCCGGCGCCTACGGTGCGGCGTTGCTGGCGCTCGATGAGTGCCGGGGTGGGGGGGCGCGGGGCCAACCCGCCGCGCGGCGGGGGCCGGGCCCCGCCCGCGGCGCCGCGGGGGGGGCCCGCGCCCCCCGCCCCCCCCGG
>NZ_JARWRU010000025.1 GCF_029867845.1 Nocardia farcinica
GTGCCAGGCAACGGCTTCGTGGCCGCGCGCACAGCCCCGCTCACCTGCCATCCGGCCGCCTCTTCGTCGGCAGAAGCGGTCACAAAAGATGGACATCCCCGCACCGACCGGCCACGCTGTAACCCGACCCTGCCGATTCACCATCCATCCATGAAAGGTCCCCGCGTGGTCCTGCGCATTTTCGGCCTGTCCGGCCTCGTCACAGTGGTATCGCTGGTCGTGGCGTTCCTCTATGGCGGCCCCACCGCGCTGTTCTTGTGCGCGATCCTGGGCATCCTCGAAGTCTCCCTGTCCTTCGACAACGCTGTCATCAACGCCACCGTCCTCCAGCGGATGAGCGAGTTCTGGCAGAAGATCTTCCTCACCATCGGCGTGTTGATCGCCGTGTTCGGCATGCGCCTGGTGTTCCCCCTTGCCATCGTCTGGGTGACCGCGGGCCTCAACCCGATCGACGCGCTCGACCTGGCACTGAACCCGCCGCCGAACGACGCGCCGTACTTCGACGACGGCCGGGCCAGCTACGAGACCCTGCTGACCGACGCGCACCCGGCGATCGCGGCCTTCGGCGGCATGTTCCTGGCCCTGCTGTTCCTGAACTTCATCTTCGAGGAACGCGAGATCACCTGGCTGAGCTGGCTCGAGCGCCCGCTCGCCCGCGCGGGCAAGCTGGACATGCTCGCGATCGTGGTCGCGGGCGGCGGCCTGGTGCTGGCCGCGGAGTTGCTCGCCGACGAGGACAAGCGCGCCACAGTGCTGCTGTCCGGTCTGCTCGGCATCATCGTCTACATCGCGGTGGACGGCCTCGGCACCATGTTCCACACCGAGGACCTCGAGGAGGAGGCGAGCGGCGGCCCCTCGGATCTGGCCAAGGCCACCGGCAAGGCGGGCTTCTTCCTGTTCCTGTACCTGGAAGTGCTCGACGCCTCGTTCTCCTTCGACGGTGTCATCGGCGCGTTCGCCATCACCTCCGACCCGATCATCATCGCGCTCGGCCTCGGCCTGATCGGCGCCATGTTCGTCCGGTCCATCACGGTGTACCTGGTGCGCAAGGGCACGCTCTCGGAGTACGTCTACCTCGAGCACGGCGCCCACTGGGCGATCGGCGCGCTGGCGACCATCCTGATCGTCTCGATCGGCGTGCACATCAACGAGATCATCACCGGCCTGATCGGCGTGGCCTTCATCGGCGCGGCCTTCATCAGCAGCGTGCTGCGCAACAAGCGCGACGACGACGGCGCGGGCGAGATCGAGGACGAGAAGTCCGTGGCCCCGGTCTCCTGACCTGCCCCCGCACCCGGGGGGGGGGGCGGCCCGGGGGGGGGGGGC
>NZ_JARWRU010000026.1 GCF_029867845.1 Nocardia farcinica
GCGCGCCCCCCGCCGCCTCGACGGGTGGACCCGGTCGAGCGCGCCCGCTGCGGATCGGGCTCGCCCGACCGGGTTCCCTGGCCGTCCGCGTGGGCCGAACCACCACCGGACCACGGGACCGGCTCATCCCCCTCGCGCCGCCGTGCCGTGGCCGTGCCGGATCGGCCCGCGTCGGCGAGGAGTTCGTGCAGCCGACGGCGCATGTCGTCGAGCGGGGCGGGCGGGGGGGGGGGCGCCGCGCCCCACCCGGGGGCCGCCCTCCCCCCCACCGGGGGCGACACACCTGCCGGCGACCGGCTCAGAAATCGGCGGGCACCTCGGCCGCGGCGTCCGCGGTCACGTCGGCGCCGATGCCGAGCTTCTCCTTGATCTTCTTCTCGATCTCGTCGCGCACGTCGGTGTTCTCCAGCAGGAACTTGCGGGCGTTCTCCTTGCCCTGCCCCAGCTGATCGCCCTCGTAGGTGTACCAGGAGCCGGACTTGCGGATGAAGCCGTGCTCGACGCCCATGTCGATGAGCGAGCCCTCCTTGGAGATGCCGTGCCCGTAGAGGATGTCGAACTCGGCCTGCTTGAACGGCGGCGAGACCTTGTTCTTGACGACCTTGACCCGGGTGCGGTTGCCGACCGCGTCGCTGCCGTCCTTGAGGGTCTCGATGCGGCGCACGTCCAGGCGCACCGAGGCGTAGAACTTCAGCGCCTTGCCGCCGGTGGTGGTCTCCGGCGAGCCGAACATGACGCCGATCTTCTCGCGCAGCTGGTTGATGAAGATGGCGGTGGTGCCGGAGTTGTTCAGCGCGCTGGTCATCTTGCGCAGCGCCTGGCTCATCAGGCGGGCCTGCAGGCCGACGTGGCTGTCGCCCATCTCGCCCTCGATCTCCGCGCGCGGCACCAGGGCGGCCACCGAGTCGATGACGATGATGTCGATGGCGCCGGAGCGGACCAGCATGTCGGCGATCTCGAGCGCCTGCTCACCGGTGTCGGGCTGGGAGACCAACAGCGCGTCGGTGTCGACGCCCAGCTTGCGGGCATAGTCGGGATCCAGCGCGTGCTCGGCGTCGATGAAGGCCGCCACGCCGCCCGCGGCCTGCGCGTTGGCCACCGCGTGCAGGGCGACGGTGGTCTTACCCGAGGACTCGGGACCGTAGATCTCCACGATGCGGCCGCGCGGCAGGCCGCCGATGCCCAGCGCGACGTCGAGCGCGATGGAACCCGTGGGGATCACCGAGATCGGCTGGCGGGCCTCCTCGCCGAGACGCATCACCGCGCCCTTGCCGAAGCTCTTCTCGACCTGGGCGAGAGCGAGCTCGAGGGCCTTGTCGCGGTCGTAGGCCTGTGGTGCCATGTCCTGTCCCCTTTTCCACGGGTAGGTCGGTTGTCCTGGTTGGCGCCCACAGTAGAGGGCGGCACCGACAAGTTCTGACAGCGAGCCTAGACGAACACCTGTTCGAGTCCAAGTGACGCGCCGGGCCCACCCGCGGACCGGCTCGGCCGCCGCGCCGGCATCACCCGCGCGACGGCCTCACCAGCACGGACGACCTACCACAACGGCAGCGGGGCGTCGTCCTCCTCGGGACCCCTCGGCCCGAAGATCCGGCGGTCGGCCTCGGTGATGGCCACGTCGTTGATGCTCGCCTCGCGGCGCGACATGCGGCCGTCCGGGGCGAACTCCCACTGCTCGTTGCCGTAGCTGCGCCACCAGCCGCCCGTCTCGTCGTGCCACTCGTACTGGAACCGCACCGCGATGCGGTTGCCGTCGAAGGCCCACAACTGTTTGCGCAGCGCGTAGCCGTTCTCCTTCTCCCACTTCCTGGTCAGGAAGTCGACGATGGCCGCGCGGCCGACGAAGTGCTCGTCGCGATTGCGCCACTCCGAATCCTCGGTGTAGGCGGCGGCGACCCGCTCGGGATCACGGGTGTTCCAGGCGTGCTCGGCGGCACGGACCTTCTCCGCCGCGGTCACGCGGTCGAACGGAGGCAGTGGGGGTCGCATGGAAATCCTTTCGACAGGAATGATCGCCCGGTCAGGGATTGACCGGGGAGAGTTCGGCCTGGCCCCAGCGCAGCGGGCCGTCCGGCCACTCGAGCACCTCGTCGACGGTGAAGTCGATCGAGCACTGCGCACCGGGGGCGAAGGTGGCCGGATCCCAGTTCGGTTCGGCCGTTCCGGTGAGTTGCAGCGCGCCGCCGGTGGTCCAGTCCGGGACGAGCAGCCCGCAGCGCGGTCGCACGACGAGATTGCCGAGTGTCATGAACATGGAGTTGCCCCGGTAGTCCGGCCAACGCAGCCGGGTCGGCGACAGCACACGCACGAAGCCGGGGTTGCCGCCGCGATGCGAGGCGTCGGCGCGACCGTCGCCGTCGGCGGTGCCGATGAAGAAGGTGTCCGCCGCCGCCACCGCCGCCTGCTGCGCCGGGTCGAGCGCCGATCCCCGGCGCGGTCCGCTCGCGCGGTGACCGGGAATGTAGCCCACCGGTTCCCGGCGGGCGATGTACTTCGGGCAGTTCGCGTAGACCTGCTCGGTGTCGATCGCGAGGCCCTCCGCCACGGGAACGGCCCTGCCGTTGACCCGCATCCGCCTGCGCGCGGCGGGCCGCAACGCGATCAGGCCGATCTCGGCGGGCCCGGACAGCGCCGCGGCGAGCGGGTCATCGGCCCGCGGCCGGGCACCGACGACGATCGAACTGCCGCCGCTCGCCCGCACGAAGCCGGGCGGGCCGGTCAGCATGCTCGTCCACAGCCTGCCGTCGGCGTCGGCGGCGGCCAGCACGACCATCGGCTGCGCGGCCAGGAATTCGGCCGCCACGGGCGGGACGGTGGCGCGGATGGTCCGGCCGACCTTGGCCGCGATGCCGTCCTGCCCCATGCGCCGCTGGACGGCGAGTTCCCCGGGATGGAAGGGCCCCACGATCGCCGGCCTCAGAAGAAGCCGCAGGTGGGCGCGGCACCGTGTGGTGCGGGAGCGGCTTCGGCGCCGGTGGGCGCGTAGACCTCCAGCCGGATGCCGTCGGGATCGGTGAAGAACACCCCTCCCGACGCCGCGCCTTCGCCGTGTGCCACCACACCGTCGTGCACCAGCTCGACGCCGAGTTCACGCAGCGTTGCCTCGACAGCCCGCACCTGATCCATGTCGGCCACCTGGAAGGACAGGTGGTGCAGACCGGGCGTGCGGGCGGAGAACTCGCCTTCGGACTGCGCCCACAGCGTGAGCACCAGCGTGCCGTCCGCGCCGAGGAACACGAAGCGGGTGCCGCCCTCGCCGCCGCTCGCGATCTGCTCGAACCCGAAGGCGCGCCGGTAGAACTCGGCGGAGCGATCGATGTCCGAGACGTTCAATCCGATGTGCCCGGTCGTCATCGTCGGGGCGGTCACCGTTGTCATTGCGTCCTCCTGGAATGTCCAACCGTCTTTCGCGGTTTCAACGGTTAGAACCGTACGGACCGTGGACACACAACGTCAACCCCCTAAATTAATTTCAATGGTTAGATAGGCGGTGACAGTGCTGCAGGCGAACCCGAACTCGATACCCTCGGGCATGCCCGATCCGCGCCCGCACCTCGGCGAACCGCTCGCCTTGGACCTGCTCAACACCCGGTGGATGAACAACGGCCCGCAGGATCTGCTGACCGACGTGGACGGTCTGGAGATCTGGCTGGCCTCGGCCGGGCTCACCGGCCGCGCCTTCGCCGACGAGCCCACCCTCGACGCCCCGCCCCCGGCCCCCCGCCCGCGGCCCCCCCCCCGCCCACCCGGCCCGGGGGGGGGGCCCACCCCCCCCCCCATGCCCCCACCCCCACGCCAGGACGCAGCGCGCCCAACCCACCACCCCCCCACACCCCCCCCCGGAGCCCCCAGG
>NZ_JARWRU010000027.1 GCF_029867845.1 Nocardia farcinica
GATCCCGTCCAGGCGCGCCGTCCGCGCGGGCTCGGTGGCCCCGCCCCGCACGCTGCCCGCCGCCGTGACCGGTTCGCAGGCCGGGCCGAGCAGCTGCCGGACCGCGGGCACACTGGCCGCCGCGGGCGCTGCGACGGCTGCTGTCGTTTCCGTGAGACGCCGGATCACCTCGGCAGCAGCGGATTCGGCAGCGGCGCTAGGGTCGAGGCCGTCGGGTCCGGCGAGCACACCGAGCACCGCGCGCAGATCGGCGGCGCTGCGCGCCATCGGCCCCACATGGTCGAGGGTCCACGACAGCGAGGCGACGCCGGTGCGCGGCACCAGCCCGTAGGTCGGTTTGATGCCGGTGAGATTGCAGAAGGCGCTTGGCACTCGGATGGAGCCGCCGGTGTCGGAGCCGAGGGCGAGCGGGACGAGGCCCGCGGCCAGCGCGGCCGCCGAGCCGGTGGACGATCCGCCGGTCCAGCGGTCCCGAGCCCACGGATTGGTGACCATCCCGTAGCGGGCGTTGTTCGGTGCGCCGCAGGCGAATTCGGTGGTCGCGGTCATGAGCACGGGGATCGCCCCGGCGGCGCGCAGCCGGGCGACGACGGTGGCGTCGGTGTCGGCGACCCGGTCGCGGGTGGTTCGTGAGCCCGCGGTCACCGGGGTGGCGGCCACGTCGATGATGTCCTTGACCGCGAACGGAATACCCTCGAGCGGACGGGGAACGCCCTCGCGCCAGCGCAGATCGGAGACCGCGGCGGCCTCGTCCGCGCCGTCGACCACGGCCAGGACGGCGCCGCCGGTGAGCGCGTCGTCGGTCCAGCGTCGCCGCAGGTGGGTGAGCAGGCCGGAGGGGGTGAGCGTGCGGCGGGCGAAGGCGTCGAGCAGGTCGAGCACGCCGAGCAGATGCGGCGGCCGATCGGCCGGGACGGGTGCGGGGACCGCGATCTCTGGTGCGGGAACCGCCAGTCCGGCCAGGAAGTGGGTGGCATCGGCGGGCTCGGTGCCCTGATTGCCGGGCGCCGCGGGGTGGGGCCGGGTGCGGGCGCGGTCGAGGACCGGCGCCATGTCGGCCCGCGCGCGGGGCAGCACATCGGCAAGTGACCCCGCGGAAGCGCTGGTCAGGTCGGGATAGTCGACGGCGCTCATGCGGCCCGCCCTGGGTCGTCGGCGGTCGGGGCGGTCAGATCGGCCAGCAGGCGCAGCACATCCGGCCTGCGGTCGCGGCCGAGCGGCAGGCCCGTCCGTGCCGCTGTCACCGCGTCGAGATCGAGGGTGCAGCGCAGGACCGGTCCCGTGCGATGGGCGGGTGCCTGCGCGACGATCGTGCCGTCGGGGGCGATCACGCACGACAATCCGAAGTAGTCGACGGTCGAGCCGTCGAGGGTCTCCGGCCCGCCCCGGTTGACCGCCACCACCCACATCTGCGATTCCAGTGCGCGCGTCTGCAATTCGGCCAGGAACAGCGTCTCCCTGGTGCCGAGCGAGGACACCACCGCGAGCATCACGGTGGCACCGAGTGTCCTGGCCACCGCCCAGTACTCGGGGAAACTGCGGTCGTAGCAGATGACGCAGCCGAAGCGGACCCCGCCCAGCTCGACGGTGGCCGGCACGGAACCGGGGGAGAAGTACCGCTGTTCGTCGATCGACACCCCGCCGACCACCGAACGCGGCAGCGAGAGCTTGCGATAGGCGGGCGGGGTGGAGCCGTCGGCGCCGTCCCAGCGCACCGGCTGCCCGTCCGTGCCGAGCACGACCACCGAGTTGTGGAACGCGCCCTCGGGCGAGCGCTCGAACATGCCGAAAGCGATGGCGCAGCCCAGTTCCCGCGCCAGCGCGCCGATCGTCCCGGTGGTGGGCCCCGGCACCGGCTGCGCCCAGTCGGCGCGATCGGCGCCGTCGCCGCCGCAGAAGTAGGGGGTGGTGCACAGCTCCGGCAGCACGATCAGGTCGGGGACCGCGGCCCCGGGGGGGGGGGGGGGGGG
>NZ_JARWRU010000028.1 GCF_029867845.1 Nocardia farcinica
GTTGACGGTCTTGGCCTCGACCAGCTTCACGACCTCGGCCACCTGGGCCGGGGTGATGGGCAGCTCGTCGAGGGCGACGCCACGCTCCTTGGCCTTCTCGCTGAGGTAGGCCACCCACCAGGAGCGGGCCTCGTTGGCGGAGGCGCCTGCCTCGACGGTCGCGATGATCAGCTCGAGCGCGCCCGCGTTGACCACGTCGCGCATGACCTCGTCGGACACCCCCCAGTCGGCCTGGATGCGGGCGCGGCGCAGCCACGGGTACTCGGGGATGGTTCCGCGCAGCTCCTCGATCCACTCGGCGGCGGGCGCGATGGGCTCGAGGTCGGGCTCGGGGAAGTAGCGGTAGTCCTCGGCGGTCTCCTTGCGCCTGCCCGGCGAGGTGGTGCCGTCGGTCTCGTGGAAGTGCCTGGTCTCCTGGACGATGCTGCCGCCGGAGGCCAGCACCGCGGCCTGGCGGCGCATCTCGTAGCGCACCGCGACCTCCACGCTGCGCAGCGAGTTGACGTTCTTGGTCTCGGTCCTGGTGCCGAATTCCCTCGCGCCGACCGGCATCAGCGAGACGTTGGCGTCGCAGCGCAGCGAGCCCTGCTCCATCTTCACGTCGGAGACGCCGAGCGACTTGAGCAGGTCGCGCAGCGCGGTGACGTAGGCGCGGGCGACCTCGGGGGCCCGCTCGCCCGCGCCGGTGATCGGCTTGGTGACGATCTCGATCAGCGGCACGCCCGCGCGGTTGTAGTCGAGCAGCGAGTGGCTCGCGCCGTGGATGCGGCCGGTGGCGCCGCCGACGTGCACCGACTTGCCGGTGTCCTCCTCCATGTGCGCGCGCTCGATGTCGACGCGGAACACGCTGCCGTCGTCGAGCACCACGTCGAGGTAGCCGTCGGTGGCGATCGGCTCGTCGTACTGGCTGATCTGGTAGTTCTTCGGCTGATCGGGGTAGAAGTAGTTCTTGCGCGCGAACCGGCCCCACGGGGTGATCGAACAGTTCAGCGCCAGGCCGATGCGGATGGCCGACTCGACGGCCTTCTCGTTGACCACCGGCAGCGAGCCCGGCAGGCCGAGGCAGACCGGGCACACCTGGGTGTTCGGCTCGGCGCCGAACTCGGTCGGGCAGCCGCAGAACATCTTGGTCGCCGTGGAGAGTTCGACGTGGACCTCCATGCCGAGCACCGGCTCGTACCGGGCGACGACATCGGCGTATTCCATCAGCTCGACCGTGGGTGCGCTCATGCAGGACAGTCTAGGTAAGCCCGCCCGCACGCCCGTCACGACCTCCTGGGCTGCCCGCCCGGCTCACTTCGGCGGCACGCGACCGGCCAGCCAGTCGGTGACGAAGGCGAGCACCTGCGGGTCGACGGTGGTCTCGATGGTGGCGTATTCGTCGAGGTTACCGGTGTTCGCGGGCTGCATCAGGTGATTGGCCTCCGGGAAGACGTGCACCGTGGCGTCGGTCCCGGTGAGCAGGTCGCGCGCGGGCTGCTCGTTCTGCGCGGCGGGCACCTGCAGGTCCTTGCCGCCGAAGAAGGCCAGCACCGGGATGCGCAGCGCCGAGAGCGCGGGCGCCGGGTCGTAGTTCACGAACGACGCGTAGTAGGGCGTGATCGGGCTGCCCGCCTGCGCCGCGGATTCGCGTGCCTCCTCGGGCAGGTCGGCGAGCGAACGCTCGTAGACGGCGCGGGCGCCGTCCAGATCGCCCGCACGCAGCAGCCCGACCATCTCGGTGGTCTGGGCGACCTGCGCGTCGATCTGCTCCGGGGGTGTGCCGCTCGCGGCGAGGATGAGACGGCTCTGCTCGATGAGCACCGCGCCGCCGTCCACCGAGGGGCCCGCCATCAGCACGGCGAAGGCGACGCCGCTGTCGGGGCGCGCGGCGACCAGCGGGGCGAGATAGCCGCCCTCGCTGTGGCCGAACAGGCCGATGCGCGCAGGGTCGATGTCGGCGCGGCCGCGCAGGAAGTCGATGCCCGCCTCGACGTCGCTCGCCAGGTCGTCGTAGGAGGAGGTGTTCAGATCGCCGCCGGTGCCGCCGACGCCGCGATCGTCGGTGCGCAGGACCGCGTAGCCCGCGCGGGTGAGGGTGTCGGCGATCAGCAGGAAGGGCTTGTGGCCGAACAGTTCCTCGTCGCGGGTCTGCGCGCCGCTGCCGGTGATCAGCACGACCGCGGGGAACGGTCCCTCGCCCTCGGGCAGGGTGAGCGTGCCCGCGATGTCGAGATCGCCGTTGGTGTAGGAGACGTCCTCGGCGCGGTACGGGAACGGCGGCTGCGGCTCCTGCGGGCGGGCGAGCGGGGCTGTCGGGCCCTCCTCGAGCGTCAGCGGGAAACTCTGGCCCATCTGGGTGAATTCACCGCCGATGCGGCCGGTGGCCTCGTCCAGCGCGCCCTTGAAGGTCGGGTCGCCGGGGATGTCGGGCAGGACGAAGCCGACGTCGGCGGGATCGGTGCGCACTTCGCCCAGCTCGACTCCGTTCAATCCCTGGACCGGGATGTCGATGGTGGCCGAGTCCGATCCGGTGAAGTGCACGCCGATCTCCAGCGGGGAGCCGGGCACTTCGATGGTTCCGTGCCACTGCCCCGAGATCGGATCCGGGCCGTCGGATCCGGCGGAGCAGGCCGTGACGGCGAACAGTGCGGTGACCAACGCGAGAATGAGGTGACCGGGGCGCATGTGCCGCACCCTACCCGCGGTCCCGCCGCCCGCACGTCACTCCACGGTCGCCCCGGAGTCCGCCTCGGGGATGAGACGGATCTCCTGGCGCCGGTAGGGGTTCGCGCGCGGGCAGCCCGATGCCGCCGGTGAGCGGCGGGATGGCGGCCTCAGCCGAAGAACGCCTTCGCTTCCCGGTAGCGGTCCTCGGGAACACGCTTGAGCTGCTTGGTCGCCTCCGACAGCGGCACCAGTTCGATGGCGGTGCCGTGCAGGGCGACCATCTTGCCGAACTGGCCCGCGTGCACCGCCTCGGCGGCATGCAGGCCGAAGCGGGTGGCCAGCACCCGGTCGTAGGGGGTGGGGCTGCCGCCGCGCTGCACGTGGCCGAGGACGGTGGTGCGCACCTCCTTGCCGATCCTGCGCTCGATCTCGGCGCCGAGCTGCTGGGCGACGCCGGTGAAGCGTTCGTGGCCGAACTCGTCGATACCGCCCTCGCGCAGCGCGAAACCGGAATCCGGCGCCGGGTGCGAGCCCTCGGCGACCACGCAGATGAAATGCTTGTCGCCGCGCTGGAACCGGCGCTTGATGAGGTTGCAGACCTCGTCGACGTCGAAGGGTTCCTCGGGCACCAGGGTCAGGTGCGCGCCCGCGGCCATGCCGGAGTTGACCGCGATCCAGCCGGCGTGCCTGCCCATGACCTCGACCAGCATCACGCGCTGATGGGATTCGGCGGTGGTGTGCAGGCGGTCGATGGCCTCGGTGGCGATGCTCAGCGCGGTGTCGTGACCGAAAGTGACGTCGGTGCAGTCGATGTCGTTGTCGATGGTCTTGGGGACGCCGACCACCGGCACCCCTTCGTCGGAGAGCCAGCTGGCGGCGGTCAGGGTGCCCTCGCCGCCGATCGGGATGAGTGCGTCGATGCCGTTGTCGTCGAGGGTCTGCTCGATGCGGCGCAGACCCGCGCGCAGCACGTCCGGGTTGGTGCGTGCGGTGCCGAGGATGGTGCCGCCCTTGTTGAGCAGCCGGTCGGTGCGGTCGTCGTTGTGGATGGTGATCCTGCGGTCCTCGAGTAGACCGCGCCAGCCGTCCTGGAATCCGACGATCGCGTCACCGTAGCGGCCGTTCGCGGTGCGAACGATCGCGCGGATCACCGCGTTCAGCCCTGGACAGTCTCCGCCTCCGGTCAAGACTCCGATGCGCATGGCCGCTATCTTGCCCCGCCCGGGCGGATTCGCCCAGCCGCGCCCCTGTGAACCCTGGGTAACGTCCCCGCTCCGGTGCGCGGGCTCACGCCGGGCAGCGACCGCCCATCAGTTCGTCGAGGTGGTCGGCGACCAGCGCGGCCAGGTCGTTCAGCGCGTTCATCCCGTCGGCGAAGGTGCCGGAGGCCGGTTCGGCGGCCACGGCCACCGCGATCCGCCCGCCGGGGCCGTCGATGATGCCCAGCTGGCGGACCAGGTAGTTGCCCGAGGCGTCCGGGCCCCAGCCGCCCTTGAAGTCGGCGCCGGTCACCGTGCCGAGTCCCCACTGGTGGTCGGGGATGATCCGGCCCATCAGCTCGAGCACCGTCTCCGCACCGGGCAGGCACGGCAGCTGGGCGGTGAAGCGGACCTGCTGGTCCAGCGACCACTCGGACTGACCGAATGCCGAGTGCTCGGCGCGCGGCCTGGTGGCGGGCACCGCGGTGGTGCTGTCGCCCGCTTCCCTCAGCACCTCCTCGATCGCCTGCGCGGCCTGTTTACCGCCGCCGAGGCTCTGCCAGAGCGCGTCGGCGGCGGTGTTGTCGGAGGAGGTGATGGCCATGGTCATCGAGTAGGTCGACACGCTCGCGTCGGCGCGCTCGGCGGCGATCACCAGCGGCACCTTCATCGTCGACCAGGCCGGGCCGCCGGTCCAGTCGCCGAGGATCACCGGGCGCGCGCCCCCCCCCCGCAGCACCGCCCCCCCCCCCCCCCCCCCCACCAACCCCATCAACAAAACGGAAAAGGCGGGCCGCCAAA
>NZ_JARWRU010000029.1 GCF_029867845.1 Nocardia farcinica
GCCCTGGGCGCCGACGAACGGGGAGTCGAAGCCGTATTCCTTGCCCGCGAGCATGGCAGCGGAGATCGGGATGGCGCTCATGTTCTGCACGCCGGCCGCGACGATCACCTCGGCGGTGCCGCTCATGATGGCCTGGGCGCCGAAGTTGATGGCCTGCTGGCTGGAGCCGCACTGGCGGTCGACGGTCACGCCGGGGACCTCTTCGGGGTAGCCCGCTGTCAGCCACATGGTGCGGCCGATATTGCCCGCCTGCGGGCCGACGTTGTCGACGCAGCCGACGATCACGTCGTCGACGTGGGCCGGGTCGAGGGGCTGGCGGTCGAACAGGCCGCGCAGGGCGGCCGCACCCAGGTCGGCCGGGTGCACGCCGGCCAGTGCGCCGCCGCGCTTGCCGACGGGGGTGCGCACCGCATCGACGACGTAGGCGTCGCGCAGCGGGGCGTAGGGACGGCGAGCGGAGGGTGCGGACATCGGGAACTCCTTAGGGCACGGCGCGCTTTCGCGCTACGTCTGGTCGGTGCGCTCGGGCACGGTCAGACCGTCGAGCACGATGGTGAGGTATTGCTTGGCGAGGGTGTCGACGGTGATCGGGCCGCCGGGGCGGTACCAGCGCACCGCCACCCACACGGTGTCGCGCAGGAAGCGGTAGGCCAGTTCCACGTCCAGCTCGGGCCGGAAACTGCCGTCCGCGACGCCGTTGGTGAGCACCTTGTGCCACAGCGCGCGGAACTCGCGGTTGTATTCGTCGATGTAGGCGAATCGTTCGGCGTCGCGCAGGCGCTTGGCCTCGGCCTGGTAGATGGCCACGGCGGCGTGGTAGTGGTCGAAGGATTCGTAGGAGGCGAGGACCAGCGCTTCGAGGGTGTCGCGCGAGCTGAGGCCTGCCGCGACGATCTTGCGGTAGCGGCCGAACAGGTCGTCGAGGAAGCCGCGCAGGATCTCGTCGACCATCGACTCCTTGGAGTCGAAGTGGTGGTAGAGACTGCCGGACAGGATGCCCGCGGAGTCGGCGATGTCGCGCACCGTCGTCGCGCGCAGGCCCCGCTCGGCGAACAGCTCGGCGGCCAGGCCGAGCAGTTCGTTGCGCCGTGCTGATTTCGAGGCGTCTGGTGCGGTCACGATGGCCATAGTACAACCAAGCATTTGCTTGGTGCTAGTGCGCAGTCCGCTTCTCCCCAGCAGCTCGGCCCGATGCCGGTTGTCGCCGGATGCCACCGGAGCGGCACCGTCCCCGGCCGATCGGCCGGCCGCCGCCTGAGCGCCCGACAGGCGCGACCACCGCACGCCCCTCTCCATGCCGATCTCGACATGGAAACACCAGCGGCCCGCCGCACGACATCTCGCGATCGAGCGCCTCCATATGTGACGACCAGAAGGGGTTACGATCCGCACATGTTCAGATCTGTTGCCCAGATCCAAACTTCAGATCCGAAGAACGAATTCTCATATGAGATCTGCGATGTAGATCTGCTCAGGCCCGCGGCTCGACAATCAGTGACGGCGGAAGCTCTACCAGGGGTCGCAGAGGCGAGTCCGAGGACACCGTCATGGTGTACTGCACGAAGTAGTCGAATTCCTCGCCCCGTACGACCAAGTACTGGGTGGTTGCATGAACACGTAGGCCGTCACCGACGTAGCTGCCGGAGATGACGGCGGATCGGTAACCGCTGCAGTCGAGATAGCCATTCGAGTGTTCTGACCAGGACGGTAGCCTGCGGGAGTCGACGAATGCGCGATCCATCAGGTCCCAGGTGTCGATTCGCCCGGTAAGACGTCCGACCATGATGACGATATTGTCGAGCCACTGAGCGTTTTCCTGACCGGTCGGGGTATGCACCCAGGCCAGGTACGCACCGGGCATTACTTCCCGGCCGATCGGAACCCATTCCACGGGCAGATCGAGCCATACCTGAGGAGCGCCGATCGTGTCGGCGTGCACCGGGATGCAGCGCACCGATCGGTTGTAGAGATACTCGGCGATGCTCTCGTTCACGTATTTCACTTTCCAGTGCAGGATGCCGAGTGGGCTCGGCAAGCACGATGTGGGGTCGTCGGGTGATCAGGCCCCCGCTGGAGGCTCGCCAGTCACTGAGAGGGCGGGATCTGGTGGTATCGAGTGGTGAACCACGGCAGCGCAGCTTCGGTGGCGAGTAGGTGGCGCGAGTGCGGATTGCGATGGAGGTGGATTGTGGCTGCCAGCAGCAGGTTCGAGTCGCATCGCAGGATGCAGGCCGGGATCCCGACCTCACCTGTTCGATCGAACGGCCGGTGCCGCGGCGGAGTCGACTCGTCGGCGAGCACGGCGGTGACCACTGGAGCTTCGGTGTAGTAGGCCGAGAGCTTGCGCACTTGTCCCTGGATGTCGGTGATCTCGTCCCATGCGATACGGATGGTGGTGCGCCTGGGGGCTCGGCAGATGATGCCCGCCGGGTACAGCTCGTAAGAGACCCTGGTGAAGCGGACGAATATCAGCAACAGCAAGCAGACGAGCATGCTGATCGATACCACCAGCGCGACAGTCGCCCCGGTGCTGTCGTCGCGGGAGACCGGCAGCAGCTCGTCTCCGAGGCCGGAACGCCACGACCACCAGGCCATCGAGCCATACAGGACGCAGCCGGCCATAACCAGGGCAAGAGACAGCAGGTGGGAGTTCCGTTCGAGCCGTACACCGGGCCCCCACTCCCCATCGGTGAGCGAGGTCACCGATGGGGTCAAGTTCTCGCCCACACGCCCGGTCATAGGCAGCAGTCGAGAGAAGAACAGACCGGCGGCACCGGCGGCGAGCATCGCCAACCCGAGGTTGCCGAGCGGAACTGCAGAACTGTCGTGGCCGATATTGCGTGCTGCTACTACCAGCCACAACGCTGTGATCAGCGCGAAAAAGGCGCCGGCCACAGCCACGAAGACCACTACTCCTCGGGAAGGAGGTGATTCGTCCCAGTTCTGCTCGACCTGCAGAACCGGCGGTGCGACATTCGCTTCGTTCATATTCACCACACCCACTGGATACTCTTGGAAACGCCGTAGGCCGTCAGAGCGCCGATGCCCGCGCCGACGACAAAGCCGACAGCGGTTCCTACGCCGGGGGCCACCGACCCGACCATGGCGCCGGTGGCAGCAGATGTGGCCCAATTCCCCACCGCCATACCCGCGGCGGTTCCGGCCGTCTCGCTCACGACCGCCTTGGTGGGGTCCATACCGCCTTCGATGTCATTGGCAATGGCCGGCACGGTTCCGATCACGTTACCGACGATGCCCAGCCTGCTGAAGCCGGTCGACCACTGCCCATTCTTGGAGGTACCCCATTCCAAATACTTCCACCAACATAGACGTCGACCAGAACCGGATAGTTCCACCCACGGACGCCTATCTCAAATCCGGCGACGAACGCTGTCGATGCCGATCAAGCGCACGACGCCCCCCGCCGACGTCACGGCGAAACCTGCGATGAGAGAACGAACATCAGCACATCGTCGAAAGCCTGATGCTCTGCGGACGGTCCCCACGGCGAGTTCAAAGTGCCTCGACGGCCCGTGTTCGGTGTTGATGGGCTCGGTGGCGTGAGAGTGGCGCAGCTGACATGGGTCCCCCGAGCAAGACACCGAGCATCGCCTGGACACACGGCCGAAGATCGACCTCGGCCACCTCCGGCTATTCCTGCACTCGCGGTGGCTGCTCGGCTGGCTCCGTCTCCGCCGCGAGATGACGGATTGCGTCGTGGTCATGGGTGGGGATGACTTTGGCGCGGTGACGCGCCAGGTGCAGGCGGTGCAAGGTCTTGAAGGTGAGATCGCGGTCGTTGTCGGCGAGACTGCCGGGAAAGGCGGATTTCTGACGGATCTCTTCGATTTGCAGGGAATGCCAGGCGGCGTCGCCCGCCAGCAGGATCCAGCCGCGCCGGGTGTGGGCGAGGATGCCGATGCTGCCGGGGGTGTGGCCGGCGAGGTCGACCAGGACGACGCTGCCGTCGCCGAACAGGTCGTGGCTGCGGGTGAAGGTGAGGATGGGCGGGCCGTCGAGATCGTATTCGACGAGGGGGCGCTGCTTCAGGGAGCCGCGCACGCCGCCGACCGGGGCGACGGCGCCGTCGGCGATCCAGCGGTGCTCGGTGCTGTGCAGGTGCACCGGCAGGCCCGGCAGGTCGAGCAATCCACACACGTGATCCCAGTGGGCGTGGGTCGGGAGGGCGAATTGCACTGTGGGCAGAGTTGGCTCGGCCTGGAGCGCGGTGACCGTCGGGATGGTGTCCGAGGGTGGGCGGACGGCTGCGCGCAGCAGTTTCGGCAGCTGGACGATGGCGCGTTGCTCGGCATCGAGGCAGTAGCCGGGGTCGACGAGGAAGGTTGCTTCCGGGTGCTGGATGACGAACGAAGTCAGGGAGTTGGCGATGTGGCGTGGGGAGAAGCGGCCCTCCACGATGGCGGCGGTGGGCACCTGTCGGGGCACCTGCGGCAGAGAGGTCACTGTGACGGTGTGACGGGCGGTGGGAAGTCCCGCATCGGTGATCGAGCGCAGGAACCGTTCGTCGGGGCGTCGCGGTCGCAGTGCGCCGCGCACCGAACCGACTGCCGCGGCGCAGCATTCGAAGAGACTGGGGTTTCGTACCGGATCGGACATGATGGCACGCTAAGACTTCATGTCGACATGAAGTAAAGGGGCGCGCGGTGGGCACAACTCGGACGATGGGGATCGGTGATGCCGCGGCTGCCCTCGGTGTCGAGGCGCACGTGCTCCGGCACTGGGAATCGGTCGGGCTGCTCTCGCCGCGGCGCACTCCGGCGGGGCATCGTAGCTACGACCAGCGCGCGCTCGACACCGCGCGGCTGATCCAGATCCTGCAACGGGCCGGGCTGTCTCTCGAGCAGATAGGGCGACTCGGCCGTAGCGCCCACGAGGGGCGGTTGGCGCTCGTCGCCGATCATCGCGCTCGGGTGCGTGAGCGCATCGCCCTGCTGCGGGCCACCGATCGATTTCTCGCGCACCTCGCCACGTGCAGTCACCCGGTCATCGCCGAATGCGCGGAATGCTCCGACTTCGTCGCGGGCGGGAGAGCGCGCCGGACAGGTGCGGCCCGGATCGGTGACGGCCCGGCATGACTGCCGGGCGCGCACCGTGTCCTGGGAACGGAATCCTCAGGCTCGCTGACTGCTGATCGAGACCACCTCGCCGGTGAGGTAGGTGGTGTAGTCGCTGGCCAGCATGGCGATGGTGGCGGCCACCTCCCAGGGCTCGGCGGCTCGGCCGAAGGCTTCGCGTTCGGAGAGGCGGTCGAGCAGTTCGGTGGAGGAGACCTTGTCGAGGAAGGCGTGGCGGGCGATGCTCGGGGCTACGGCGTTGATGCGGACGCCGAGTTCGGCGGCTTCGATGGCGCTGCACCGAGTCAGGGCCATCACGCCTGCCTTGGCGGCGGCGTAGTGGGCCTGGCCGTATTGGGCGCGCCAGCCGAGGACGCTGGCGTTGTTGACGATCACGCCGCCGTGGCCGGCGGAGCGGAAGTAGTTCAGCGCGGCGCGGGTGCAGCGGAAGGTGCCGTTGAGGGTGATGTCGAGGACGCGGTCCCACTGTTCGTCGGTCATGTCGACGACCGGGGTTTCGCCGCCGAGGCCCGCGTTGTTGACCATGATGTCGATGCGGCCGAGTGCTGCGGCGGCGCCCTTGACCAGTTCGTCGACCTGGGTGGTGCTCTGCACGTCGCAGGCGATGGCGGCCACGCGGCGGTCGGGGAATTCGCCCTTCAGTTCGACCTCCGTCTCGGCGAGCCTGCGCTCGTGCCAGTCGGAGATCACCACGTCGGCGCCCTCGGCGAGCAGCCTGCGGGCGGTGGCCGAGCCGATGCCGGTGCCCGCGGCGGCGGTGACGACGGCGACGCGGCCGGTCAGCAGGCCGTGACCCGAAACGGGCTGCGGCGCGACGGACAGGGGGCCGCCGGGATTCTGTTCACTCACTGCTGCGTCCTCTCGGTCCTGTCGACCTTCGCTGCCGCTCACGGACGGGCCTCCCTCGGCAGACCGAGCACGCGCTCGGAGATGATGTTGCGCTGCACTTCGTTCGAACCTCCGTAGATCGTGTCGGCGCGGGTGAACAGATACAGCCGCTGCCATTCGTCGAGATCGTCGGCGCTCGCCGCGGCGGCGCCGGCGCCGGGGGCGCTGCCGGCGCCCGCTCCGGCCCCCCCGCCCACGGGGCCGCGCCCGGCCCTCGCC
>NZ_JARWRU010000030.1 GCF_029867845.1 Nocardia farcinica
CACCGGCACCTCGGACCCGGTGCGCAGCGGGCCGGCCAGATCCATGAACATCAGGTGCTCACCGCCGGGCGCCAGCGTGAGGGTGCCGCCCGCGGGCAGCACGAACCCGCCGTCCTTCTCCCGCATGGTGGTGGCGCCACCGGGATCGACCACGACCTCGTGCAGTTCGACCCACGCGGAGGCCGGGCTCTCGGCCGACACGATGGTCACCTCGCTCGCGCCGGAATTGGTGAGGACGCCGAAGGCCGCGGACATGCCGCTGTCGGCGGCCTTGATCCACTGGTCCTGGATGGTCACCACTTCGGCGGCGGTGGTGTCGGCGGGGGAGTCGTCGCCGGAGCAGGCGCTCAGCAGCAGCGGCGCGAACGCCACGGCGGCCAGACCGGCCAGGCGACGGTGGGGGATACGCAGAGACACGGAAGGGCTCCGTTCGAGTGGAGGACGGCCGCGATCGGATCGCGGCGCCGTCCGAGGGCTGGGGTGGTGGGAGGTCCGTGACGCGGCGAAGCGTCACGTGCGAGCACGCAGGCACGGGCCTGGCCCGGCCTCCATGCCGAACAGAGAACTCACCACCGCGCGGGCGGCCCGCGCGTGCCCGCCCCGCCGGACCGGAGCCGACCCGCCCCGACGCGGATCTCGCCCCCGGCGAGCACGACCGGCGCCTCCGGCCACCGCAGCGCCTCGACGAGCGCGGCCAGCACCCGCCGCACACTCGACGCGGCCGCGAGCAACCCGGCCTCCGACAACCGGATGAGCACCGCCGCCAGCAGCATGGCCGCCAGATGGGCACATACCATGACGGGCGTCAGATGCGGGCCGTGCGGATGACCGACGGTCAGCGCCACGTGCCCGATGCCCTGACCGGCGGCGAGCAGCGCGAGCAGTTCACCTCGCCCGACCCGTCCGCGCCGCGACCCGGCGACCACGCCGACGGCCGCGCACGCGCCGATCAGCTGGACGATCGCGGCCTGGGACAGATGCACGGCGCCGCCGCCGAGGGGGTGCGCCGCCAGACTGACCGCACCGGCCGCGGACCCGACGAGCGCTCCGCGCGCCGCCGCCGCTCCCTGGTGAACCGCCGTCCGCACATCCCGCATACTACCCGCTGTCGTAGAAGCGTTGGTGGGTGTCGCGCCGCCCTCAACCGCCGGTGCGGCCGAGCATGTGGCGCAACGCGCCCTCGAGGTCGGGATGCCGGAAGGAGTGCCCGGCCGCGCCGAGCCGGGCGGGCAGCACCCGCTGGTTCGCGGCGGCCAGTTCGCGCGCACCCTCCGCGCCGAGCAGCAGCGCCGGGCCGAAGGAGGGCACCGGCAGCAGCGCGGGCCTGCGCAGCACCCGCGCCAGTACCCGGGTGAACTCGCTGTTGCGCACCGGCTCCGGCGCCACCGCGTTGACCGGCCCGGACAGCGACTCGTCCCACAGCGCCCGGTGATAGATGTCCACCATGTCGTCGAGCCCGATCCAGGAGAACCACTGCCGCCCGTCACCGATCCGCCCGCCCAGCCCTGCCGCGAACAGCGGGCGCAGCAGCTTCAGAGTGCCGCCACGCGGCGAGAGCACGATCCCGGTCCGCACCACGACCGTGCGCAGACCCGCCTGCTCGGCGGGTGCGGTCGCCGCCTCCCAGTCCGCCACGAGATCGGCGAGGAAGCCCTCACCACGCCCGGCATCCTCGGTGAGCGTCTGCTCGCCGCGGTCGTAGCCGTAGTAGCCGATGGCCGAGGCGCTGACGAAGGCGGCGACGCCGGCCTTCGCGGCGAGTTCGGCCAGGGCGCGGGTGGGGGCGATCCGGCTGTCGGCCACCGCGCGCTTGTGCTCCTCGGTGAACCGCCCCGCGATGGACGCCCCGGCCAGATGCACCACCGCGTCGACACCGGCGAGCAGATCCGGGTCGGGGGCGTCGGGGTCCCAGCGCCGCTCGCCCGCGCCGATCGGGCTGTGCCGCACCAACCGCACCACCTCGTGACCACCGGTGGTGAGGAAGGCGCACAGCGCGGTGCCCACCAGTCCCGACGCACCGGTGACCGCGACCGTCATCGGGGCCGCGCCGTGCTCGGCCGCGCGGCGGTGCGCCAGCAGGTCGTCGCGCAACTGCCGGTAGCGGTAGTCGAACATCGAACGCAGCGCGGACGCCGGGATCGGCGTGTCGACGC
>NZ_JARWRU010000031.1 GCF_029867845.1 Nocardia farcinica
ACACCACCGTCACCGCCTACGACGACCCGACCGTCCGCACGGATCTGTCCAAGCAGTGACCAGGCGTCCTCGGCCGCCTCCTGCGGCCGGGGACGCGGCGTGAAAGAGCCTGTGCCGGTGCGATTCCCGATCGCGCCGGCAGTCGTTTTCGTCATCAGGAGATACCGGGAAACCCACGCTCGCTACCGGCCGGGACGGCTCGCGGAACCCCTTCCACCTGCGAACATCCACGCGCGCAGCCGTTCTCGTCCGGCTCTGGGCGATCCTGCCACTTGACGAGTTTCGCCCGAACCGTCACGCTATTGAGCAACAGTGATAGCTGTCAGAGCGGTCCGACCGACTCCGCGGCTCCCGGCGCAGCCAGCGTTACGGGGAGCGGGGACCTTCGGCGCGCCGTCGGCGTACTGGATCACACGGATGGTACTTTGACACATCCGTGCATAGGGGTGTAAGTTTGGACGTTGCGCTGGCTGCCTCCTGTCCATACCTCGATTCGCACACGTGAGTTCCACCCTTCCGGTGTTGCTTCCGTTGTTGCCTGTTCGAGTTTCGATCGGGTCGTGACCAGCGGAATTCGTAGCAGAAGCAAGCGACGGTCGCGGACCACCACGCGACGCGCGTGAGGTGCTGGAAGGACGCATCTTGGCAGTCTCCACCCAGACCAAGGCAGTTGCCGGAATCCCCGGAGCCCCGAAGCGGGTGTCTTTCGCGAAGATTCGTGAACCCTTGGAGGTTCCCGGACTTCTCGATCTACAAACGGAATCGTTCGCCTGGTTGATCGGCTCTCCGGAATGGCGTGAGCGCTCCGCCGCTCGCGGCGACGTCGGGCTGGTCGGTGGACTGGAGGAGGTGCTCGAGGAGCTCTCGCCCATCGAGGACTTCTCCGGCTCCATGTCCCTGTCCTTCTCGGATCCTCGCTTCGAAGAGGTCAAGGCCTCGATCGACGAGTGCAAAGAAAAGGACATGACGTACGCGGCTCCGCTGTTCGTCACCGCGGAGTTCATCAACAACAACACCGGTGAGATCAAGAGCCAGACGGTCTTCATGGGTGACTTCCCGATGATGACCGACAAGGGCACGTTCATCATCAACGGCACCGAGCGCGTCGTCGTCTCCCAGCTGGTCCGCTCCCCGGGCGTCTACTTCGACCACAGCATCGACAAGGGCACCGAGAAGGATCTGCACAGCGTGCGGGTCATCCCCTCGCGCGGCGCCTGGCTCGAGTTCGACGTCGACAAGCGCGACACCGTCGGCGTGCGCATCGACCGCAAGCGCCGCCAGCCGGTCACCGTGCTGCTCAAGGCGCTGGGCTGGACCACCGAGGAGATCACCGAGCGCTTCGGTTTCTCCGAGATCATGATGTCCACCCTGGAGAAGGACAACACCGCCGGTCAGGACGAGGCGCTGCTGGACATCTACCGCAAGCTGCGTCCGGGCGAGCCGCCGACCAAGGAGTCCGCGCAGACCCTGCTGGAGAACCTGTTCTTCAAGGAGAAGCGCTACGACCTGGCCCGCGTCGGCCGGTACAAGATCAACAAGAAGCTGGGCCTCAACCCCGGCGCCCCGATCACCGGCTCGGTGCTCACCCGCGAGGACATCGTCGCCACCATCGAGTACCTGGTCCGCCTGCACGCCGGCGACAAGACGATGACCGCCCCCGGCGGCGTCGAGGTGCCGGTCGAGGTCGACGACATCGACCACTTCGGCAACCGTCGCCTGCGCACCGTCGGCGAGCTGATCCAGAACCAGATCCGGGTCGGCCTGTCGCGCATGGAGCGCGTCGTGCGCGAGCGCATGACCACCCAGGACGTCGAGGCGATCACCCCGCAGTCGCTGATCAACATCCGCCCGGTCGTCGCCGCGATCAAGGAGTTCTTCGGAACCTCCCAGCTGTCGCAGTTCATGGACCAGAACAACCCGCTGTCGGGCCTGACCCACAAGCGCCGTCTGTCGGCGCTCGGCCCCGGCGGTCTGTCCCGTGAGCGCGCCGGCCTCGAGGTGCGCGACGTGCACCCCTCGCACTACGGCCGCATGTGCCCGATCGAGACCCCGGAAGGCCCGAACATCGGCCTGATCGGCTCGCTGTCGGTGTACGCGCGGGTCAACCCCTTCGGCTTCATCGAGACCCCGTACCGCCGCGTCGTCGACGGCCGGGTCACCGACGAGGTCGTCTACCTCACCGCCGACGAGGAGGACAGGCACGTCCGTGCCCAGGCCAACTCGCCGGTCGGCCCCGACGGCCGCTTCCTCGAGGACCGGGTGCTGTGCCGCCGCGGCAACGAGGAGATGGAGTACGTCGCGGCCTCCGAGGTCGACTTCATGGACGTCTCGCCGCGCCAGATGGTCTCCGTCGCGACCGCGATGATCCCGTTCCTCGAGCACGACGACGCCAACCGCGCCCTCATGGGTGCGAACATGCAGCGCCAGGCCGTGCCGCTGATCCGTTCCGAGGCCCCCATCGTCGGCACCGGCATGGAGCTGCGCGCCGCGGTGGACGCCGGCGACGTGGTGGTGAACGAGAAGGCGGGCGTGGTCGAGGAGGTCTCGGCCGACTACGTCACCGTCATGGCCGACGACGGCAGCCGCAAGAGCTACCGCATGCGCAAGTTCAACCGCTCGAACCAGGGCACCTGCTCCAACCAGCGTCCGATCGTGGACGAGGGCCAGCGCGTGGAGGCCGGTCAGGTCCTGGCCGACGGTCCGTGCACCGAGAACGGTGAGATGGCCCTCGGCAAGAACCTGCTCGTGGCGATCATGCCGTGGGAGGGCCACAACTACGAGGACGCGATCATCCTGTCGCAGCGCCTCGTGGAGGAGGACGTGCTGACCTCGATCCACATCGAGGAGCACGAGATCGACGCGCGTGACACCAAGCTGGGCGCCGAGGAGATCACCAGGGACATCCCGAACGTCTCCGACGAGGTGCTGGCCGATCTCGACGAGCGCGGCATCGTCCGCATCGGCGCAGAGGTCCGCGACGGCGACATCCTGGTCGGCAAGGTCACCCCGAAGGGCGAGACCGAGCTGACCCCCGAGGAGCGCCTGCTGCGCGCCATCTTCGGCGAGAAGGCCCGTGAGGTCCGCGACACCTCGCTGAAGGTGCCGCACGGCGAGTCCGGCAAGGTCATCGGCATCCGCGTGTTCTCCCGCGAGGACGACGACGACCTACCCCCCGGCGTCAACGAGCTGGTCCGGGTCTACGTGGCGCAGAAGCGCAAGATCCAGGACGGCGACAAGCTGGCCGGCCGCCACGGCAACAAGGGCGTCATCGGCAAGATCCTGCCGACCGAGGACATGCCGTTCCTGCCGGACGGCACCCCGGTCGACATCATCCTCAACACCCACGGCGTGCCGCGCCGTATGAACATCGGCCAGATCCTGGAGACCCACCTGGGCTGGATCGGCAAGGCGGGCTGGAAGGTCGAGGGCGAGCCCGAGTGGGCCTCGGCGCTGCCCGAGGAGATGTGGGAGGCCCCGGCCAACTCCAACATCGCCACCCCGGTGTTCGACGGCGCCCGCGAGGAGGAGCTGACCGGTCTGTTGTCCTCGACGCTGCCCAACCGCGACGGCGAGCGCATGGTCGACGACAACGGCAAGGCGGTGCTGTTCGACGGCCGCTCCGGCGAGCCCTTCCCGTACCCGGTGGCCGTGGGCTACATGTACATCCTCAAGCTGCACCACCTGGTGGACGACAAGATCCACGCGCGTTCGACCGGCCCGTACTCGATGATCACCCAGCAGCCGCTCGGTGGTAAGGCGCAGTTCGGTGGCCAGCGCTTCGGTGAGATGGAGTGCTGGGCGATGCAGGCCTACGGCGCCGCCTACACCCTGCAGGAGCTGCTGACCATCAAGTCCGACGACGTCGTCGGCCGCGTGAAGGTCTACGAGGCGATCGTCAAGGGCGAGAACATCCCGGAGCCGGGCATCCCGGAGTCGTTCAAGGTGCTCCTCAAGGAACTCCAGTCGCTGTGCCTCAACGTCGAGGTGCTGTCCTCCGACGGCGCCGCGATCGAGCTGCGCGAGGGCGAGGACGAGGATCTGGAGCGCGCCGCGGCGAACCTGGGCATCAACCTGTCCAGGAACGAAGCGGCCACCGTCGACGATCTGGCGAACTAGGCGGATCGGGGGGGGGCGCCGCCGCCCGGGGGGCGCCCCCCCCCCGCGCGGAAACGGTGCGGCCGGGG
>NZ_JARWRU010000032.1 GCF_029867845.1 Nocardia farcinica
CGCCCTGCCCGGGCCGGTGCCCGCCGACCTCGACCCCGCCCGCGATGTCCCGCCCGCCGTCGACACCGCCGCCCTGCGGCACGCCTGGACCCGCTGGGCCGCACTGGGTTTCGCGCCCGTGCTGGACCGCCTCCGCGCCGGGCGCTCGCCCGGGGGCTCCCCACCCGAGGACCCGAGCGCGGTGACCGTCGCCGACGCGCACGCGTTCGCCGAGCGGCTGCGCCACGCTCACGCCTGCCTGAGCGACGAGCTGGCCGCCGTGCGCGACCGCGCCCGCAAGGAACTCGAGCGCCTCGACAGCGTGTGGAATCCGCTGGCGCCGCGGTTGTCAGCCTGGCTGGACGACGCCGTCGCGGTGCAGGCGCGGTCGGGGGAGCTGCGCACCCTCAAGCGCGCCGAGGAATGGCTCAAGGCGCTCACCGCGCGGGTGCGCGACGAGCGGATGGCTCCTCTGGAGGCCCGATCCCGCTGGATCTGGCAGACCCTGCGCCAGCAGAGCAACGTCGAACTGGGCGGCATCCGGTTGCAGGGCAACGCGGGCAGCGCGCGCCGGGTGCTGCTGGACGTGACCGTCGATCAGGTCGACGGCGCCGCGCTCGGCGTGATGAGCCAGGGCGAGTTGCACGCGCTCGGGCTGTCGCTGTTCCTGCCGCGCGCCACCGTGGCCGACAGCCCGTTCCGCTTCGTCATGATCGACGACCCGGTGCAGGCCATGGACCCGGCCAAGGTGGACGGGCTGGCCACGGTGCTGGCCGAGGTCGCGAAGACCAGGCAGGTGGTGGTGTTCACCCACGACGAGCGGCTGGCCGAGGCGGTGCGCCGGATGGACCTGAACGCGCACGTGCTCGAGGTGCAGCGCCGGGAACGGTCGGTGGTGGAGGTGCGCACCGTCGGCGATCCGGTGCGCCGCTACCTCGCCGACGCCCGCTCGCTGCTGCGCACCCCGCAGTTGCCACCCGCCATCGCCGACGAGCTGGTCGCCACCTGCTGCCGCTCGGCGGTGGAGGCGGCGGCACTGGCCCGTTGCAGACGCGAGCTGCTCGCGGCGGGCATGGACCACCGCGAGGTCGAACGTCACATCGAACAGGCGCAGACCACGCGGGCCATGGTGGCGTTGGCGGTCATGGGCGTGAGCTACAACGTCGACCACCTCAACCGGCATCTGGCGCGGGAGGCGCGCTGGCTGGTCGACGCGCTGCGCGACATCACCGCCGCCGCGCACGTGCCGATCGGGCGCGGCATGCGCGAACTGATCGGCGAGACCGAACGATTCATCGCCTGGTTGGGCCGGTGAGCGAACGCCGGGGCACGCGCCGCACCAGGACCCGCCGTCGGACCCGTGCGCCCGCGCCCCGCCCCGACGTGGCCGAGCGGCTGGCGACCGTGGACCGGCTGCTCGACGGGGAGGTGACCGCCGCCGACGGCGTGTGGTCGCGCGCCACCGCCTGGATTCTGCGGCTCGCCCTGGAACAGGCCGTCGACGAACTCTGGCACCGGGTCGCGCCCGAGCAGGCGCGCTGTCCCATGCGCGCCCAGCAGCTGGCGCTGCGGATCTACCCAGGCCCCGACCTCCCCGCCCAGGTACCCCCGCTGTGGGGGGGGGGCGGGGG
>NZ_JARWRU010000033.1 GCF_029867845.1 Nocardia farcinica
CCGCCCCCGGCCCGGAGCCGGTGTGCGGGGCGATACTGGTCCGGGCCGCACGCGCCGTCGGCCGGTCACACGCTCGATCCGGCCGGTTCGCGATAGAGACGGTCGCCGGGTGGTACTCGACAGCGAGGTTCTGCCGAAACGACCAGGAGAGCGTCCATGACCGATCCGAAGGACCCCGAGGAACCGAACGAGTCCCGCACCGGCGCCACGCCGCCGCAGAGTGAACCGACGCCGCCGTCGCTGTCCAAAGACGCCACGGGGGCGGCAGGCGGCGGGCGGCCCGACGACGCGGACGGCGCGGGATCGGGAGCCGCGGGCGGCGCGGGATCGGCAGCCGCGGGCAGACCGAGCTGGGGTGAGCCGCGGGAGACCACCGACTACCCGGGGGCATCCGGCCATCCCGGCCGGCCGCCGTATCCGGGACAGGGCCAGGGTTACCCGGGACAGTCCCAGCCGGGCCAGGGCTATCCGGGTCAGGGCTACCCGGGTCAGGGTGCTCAGCCGCCGTACCCCGGGCAGGAACAGTCCTCTCCGGGTCAGGAGTACTCGCCGTATTCCGGGCAGGGGCAACCGCCCTACCCCGGTTACGGGCAGCAGCCCGGCGGCCAGGGGTATCCCGGTCAGGACCAGGGCTATCCCGGTCAGGGGCAGGGCTACCCGGGCGGGCACGAGGCCTATCCGGGCGGCGGGCAGGGCGGCTATCCGGGCGGGCAGCCGTACGAGCCGTTCGGGACCCAGCCGCCGCAGCGGCAGGGACCGCAGGTCATGTCGATCATCGGGTTCGTCTGCGCGGCCGTGGCGCTGTTCTTCTGCCCGATCCTGTTCGGTCCGGTCGGCATCGTGCTCGGTGTGGTCGGGCACAACAAGGGCGAGTCGCTGGGCAAGTGGGCGGCGATCGTCTCGGCGGTGGCGCTGGTGGCCGGTCTGCTGCTGGGGCTGGCGGTCAACAACTCCGACAGCGTGCCCTCCTAGCGGCTCCGCGCCCGTCCCCGCCCGGCCGCGCCGCCACGACCGGCCGGGCCCGGCGCCCGAGGCGCGGCGGGGGCGGGCGGTGGGGGGGGGGATGGGGGGGTTGGGTGGGGTGCCGCGGGCGGGCCACGGCCGGTACGAGGA
>NZ_JARWRU010000034.1 GCF_029867845.1 Nocardia farcinica
CGCGTTCGGCGGGCATCCTCGGTGTGCGCATCGACGAGGACGCCGCCGCCGAGGTCGCCGGGCGCTCGCGGGGCACGCCCCGCATCGCCAACCGCCTGCTGCGCCGCGTCCGCGACTACGCCGAGGTCCGCGCCGACGGACGCATCACCCTGCCGGTGGCCAGGGCCGCGCTCGAGGTCTACGACGTCGACGTGCTCGGCCTCGACCGGCTCGACCGCGCGGTGCTCGACGCGCTGGTCCGCGGGTTCAACGGCGGGCCGGTCGGGGTGTCCACGCTGGCGGTCGCGGTGGGGGAGGAGGCCGCCACGGTCGAGGAGGTGTGCGAGCCGTTCCTGGTGCGCGCCGGGCTGGTCGCGCGCACCCCGCGCGGCCGGGTGGCCACCGCGGCGGCCTGGGAGCACCTGGGGCTGGTGCCCCCGCCGGACCTGGTGTTCGGCGCCGTCGAGGTGCGCGGACGCGCCCCGCAGCCGACCCTGGACCTGTTCGACTAGGTCACACGGCGGCGGCGCGATCGCGGCGCCGCCGTTAGAGTCGCAGCATGACCGTGGTCAATTCCGTGCTCGAACGAATGCCCGAGCCGCTGCGCAGCAAGGCGATCGAGTATCGGGAAATGCTCAAGTTCGCCACGGTCGGCGCGATCACCTGGTTCATCGACACCGGCGTCGTGTACGCGGTGAAACTGACCGTGCTCGGTGAGAAGCCGCTGACCGCACGGCTGCTCGGCGTCCTGATCGCGACCATCGCCTCTTATGTGCTCAACCGCGAGTGGTCCTTCCGCACCCGCGGCGGCAGGCAGCGCTCGCACGAGGCCGCACTGTTCTTCGCGGTGAGCGCCCTCGGCATCGGCGTGACCATGATCCCGCAGGCGATCTCGCTGTACGTGCTCGATCTGCGGGTCCCGCACGTCTCGCCGGTGACCCAGGCGGTCGCCAACTTCGTCACCGGTCAGATCCTCGGCGTGCTGCTGGCCATGGTGTTCCGGTTCTGGGCGTTCCGGCGCTTCGTGTTCCCCGACGACCTGTACGCCGACCCCGAGGAGGACGGCGTGCGGGCAGCCCCGGACCCGGGCGCGCGGGCACGGGGACGCTGAACCGGAGCCGCGAAGCGCCCGCCGGGGCTGCCGTGGAAACGGGGCACCCGCGGAACCGGACGGCCGGGTGTGCGCGGTCAGAGGCGTCGGCCGCCGAGCGCGTAGATCACCTGGTCGAGGAAGGCGTCGACCTCCTCGGGGTGATACCCCCGCACACCCCAGCGCGCCTGCGTGAACCGCACCGAGTGCACATCGCTCGCGGTGAGCGAGCCCGCTCCGCTGTGCTCGAGCGTCGCGGCGACCAGATCCAGGAAAGCGTCGACCTCTTCGGGGCTGTAGCCGCGCTGACCGAAGGGCGCCGGTCCGAAGCTGATCTGGCGGACCTGGCCTGGGGTGAGCAGGATCGGCGGGGCGGTGGGCCCCGGCCGTGGTCCCGGCCGAAGCGAGCCGACCGCGGGTTCTCTGGTCTGCGTTCCCCTCGCCTTCGATTTCGTCGATCCCGCTGTCCGGTTCTTCCAGAACACGTGCGCCCCCAAAGCGAACGAGTGTCGGTCTGCGTGCCGGGTCACTGTAGCGGTAGCCGGCCGTACCCGCCGGGTGTCGGCGATTGTCGAATGGGGCGGCCGCGCGGTCGGGCGGCACGGCGGCGGGCGAGTGCGGCCACGGTTGCGGTAGCTGGCAGACTGTCTATGTCTCGGCCCACATCCAACCGACAAGACATGGACTGACATCGATGGATATTCTGTTTCCGCTCCTGCTGGTGCTTCTGCTCGTGCCGATGTTCCTCGGTATCCGTCGCCAGAAGCGAGAGGCCGAGAAGGTCGCCGCCATGCAGGAGAGCCTGAAGGTCGGTGACGCCGTGATCACCACCTCGGGCCTGTGGGGCACGGTGGTCGACGTCGACGAGGACACCGTCGATCTCGAGATCGCCGAGGATGTGGTGACCACCTGGCTGCGACAGGCCATCCGCGAGGTCCGCGTCGAGGACGAGACCGCCGAGACGACCCCCGAAACCACCGCCACCGAGACCACCGCCGAATGGGCGGCCTCGGAGGTCGAGGAGTCGGCCGAACAGACCGAGAACCGGCTCAAGAAGGACTGACTCCGCACTTCGCCACCGGGGCGGGCCGGCGCGGTCGCGCCCCGCGGGCCCCGGGGGCCGCCCGTACAAACACCACATACGCCGAAGAGAAAAGCCCAGTGCCCCCATGAGAAGGGTAGGCGCGAAAGGAGCG
>NZ_JARWRU010000035.1 GCF_029867845.1 Nocardia farcinica
TGCGCCGTGGCGTGCGGCCGGCTACTGCGCCCGGTCACTCTCGAACTGGGTGGCAAGTCCGCCGCGATCCTTCTCGACGACGTCGATCTCGACGCGTCACTCGAGTCGCTGTTCGGTGTGACGTTCCTGAACAACGGCCAGATCTGCTGGCTGAACACCCGCGTCCTGGCCCCGCGGTCGCGCTACGAAGAAGTCGTCGACGCGCTCACCGCACTCGCCGAATCGTTGAAGATCGGCGATCCCCTCGATCCCACGACGAAGATCGGCCCGCTGGTCTCGGCTCAGCAACGAGACCGGGTAGAGGGTTACATCGCCAAGGGTCGCACCGAGGGAGCCCGGCTGACCACCGGCGGCGGACGCCCCACCGGGCTGGACACCGGATACTTCCTGGAGCCCACGATCTTCGCCGACCTCGACAACTCGGCCACCATCGCCCGCGAAGAGATTTTCGGGCCGGTGCTCAGCGTGATCCCGTTCGCCGACGAGAACGAAGCGCTCGCCATCGCCAACGACAGCGACTACGGCCTCGGCGGCTCGGTGTGGTCGGCGGACGTGGAGCGCGCCGCCGAACTGGCCGCGCGCGTTCAATCCGGGACCATCGGAGTCAATCACTACACCAATGACCCGGTAGCCCCCTTCGGCGGTATCAAGAGCAGCGGCATGGGCCGCGAACTCGGCCCCGAGGGTCTGCACACCTTCCAGCAGCTGCGCACGGTGTACCTGCCGCCCGCAGGCTGACCGAGGCTCCTGACCCGGCCGGTATAGCGTGTCCTACAGCACGTCCCTGAACGATGTGGAGAGTGTCGAGCCAATGGCGGTGATCGAACGGAACGGACCGGACTTCCAGGCCCAGGATGTGCGACGCTTTCTCGCTCGACTCCAGTCGGCCGGAGAAGAGCCGTTCGGTGCCGTCGCGTGCCGGGAAGCGTGTACGACGCTGGGCTTCTCCAAAGCGATGTTCTCCCGGGTGAGCGGCGCATCCTGGACACCGGAGCACGTCTATGTCAGGCCGGACCTCGAGGACGGTTTCCACGAACTCCGGCGTGCCGGCGACGGCCCGCCGGGTGCGCGGTTTCGGGCGCCCCGCGCGGGCGATCAGGGGCG
>NZ_JARWRU010000036.1 GCF_029867845.1 Nocardia farcinica
AGTGAGCCTTTTTCATCCTTGCTGAGCGGCTCTGAGTTCGCGGTGCTGAAGGACGTGGATGGCCTTGACGAGTTGTCCGGCCTTGTAGGGACAGCAGCGGAGTTTACGCAGCACACGCCAGCTTTTCAGTTGGGCGATCGCGCGTTCGCCGCGGCCGCGTAGCCGGGCGTGAGCGCGGTTGGCAGCCTTCTGTGAGACCGGTTTCCCGCGGCCCTTGTATGGAGTGATCGCCCAGCTCGATCCCTGATATCCCTTGTCTGCCAGGGTGATCAGTCCGGCATGTTCCAACTCGTGGAGGACCCGCCATATCCAGGAGGCCTTCGAATCATGGACACTGCCGGGTAACGCACCCGAGATCCATACGATGTCACCGTCGGGTGTGGCGATGACCTGGACGTTCATGCCATGTATCCGGTGTTTGCCCGAGTAGAACGGGCGATCGGCAGCGACCCGATCGATCGGAATCAACGTGCCGTCCAGGATCACATAGGCATGGCCGTCCTTCTTCGCCTGCCGCAGTGCGTCTTTCAGTGTCGGTGACCGGTCGGCGAGCAGTTCCACGGTTTCGGTGACGTAGCGCCAGGCGGTGCTGGTGGCGACCTCGAAGCCGGCGGCGAGATCGGTGTAGGTTTCGCCTTTGCGCAGGTAGACCAACGTGAGTAGCGCTTGACGGCCGGGGTCGAGGCGTCGCCATCTCGAGCCGATCACTCGGCGATGCCGGCGGATGATGCCAGCGGTGTGGATGAGGGTCTTACGTGACAACGGCAGTGCGGCACGGTAGAACAACAAGTGAAGCCTCTGGTGGACAGTGATCTTGGTCGATCTGCTCTCCTACCAGGGGCTTCGCTGGTACGTGGGGAGGCTCGCCGCCTGCCTCGAGCCACCGGCGTCGGGCTGGTCACAGAGGATGAAAAGGGCTCAGTGATCACCGGCGCCAGTTCTGTTTGCTCAGGTACGAGAAGCGAGATTGCACGCCGGGCAGCAGGCGGGCTCATCGCGACGCGCTCGGCGATCACCCGCGGGTCGACCAGACCCGCCTGCAACAGGGCGGTGACGTAGCTGTGGTCCTTCTCCCGATAGGCGCAGAGTTTCGCGGCGCACAGGTCTTCTTTGTCGAGACACCAACCGGTGAACCCCGGCTCGCCCGAGGGCGCGGCAGTCTCGGCGTCGCGCACCTCCACCAGACGATCTCGCCAGCCTTCGAGCAACGCGGAGGTCTCCATGTCGACGCCGTCGATACTGAAGCCGTTGCGTTCCTCGAAAAGCGAGAACTGCCCCGCCACACCGTCGATCAGGTCCGCGAGACGTGCTGCCTCATGGTGGCTCTCGGCGATCGGGAGGATGTCGATCTCCATCGACCTCGTGGCCCTGGCGGGCAGCTCGTCCTCATGGAAAGTGCCGAGGATCGACTGCGAGCCGACCATCACCTCGGGCCGCCCGATGATCCGGCACGCGGTGCGGATCGCGAACTCCAGCTGATCGCGACGCATCAACGCACCGCACGGAGCACGTCGAGCCGCTCGTCCTGCGCCAGCAGTCCACCCATCGGCGAGACCTCACGCATCTCGATCGACTCCCGGTCCAGCCCGGTCAACGCCCGATGGAGGCCGAAAACATCCGCTCGCTCGACCAGCGCCTCCGAGCGGTCGAGGTTGCCCAGGTGGGGCAGCCGCACACACCGGCGCGCAGCCGGACGATATTGCGATCGATACGAGGACGCCAGAGCTGAAGAAGACTCGACGGTGTCAGATGCGTGGCCAGCTGCCGGTGCAGCCGCCAGGAGCGCGCCTCCGAACGCGTCAGTTCCGCAGCCGGATCCGACTGCGCGGTCCTCGCCTCGGGCATCACGCGGTGGGGAACGTCACGACCACTCGACATGCCCCACCATAGCAATGGGCCCCACAGCGGCGTCCGCGCTCGTCAGCGAACCGGCCGCTCCGCATCCTGCCCGCTGCGCTCCTCGCCCCTCGACTTCCGCCCGAGGATCCGGATTTCCCGCCTACCCTGGTGAATCGCCCCGGAGGGTCGGGAGACTTCACTTCTTGAGGAAGGATGAAGTCTGTGAGTTCGAGGAAGTACCCGCCGGAGTTGCGTGAGCGGGCCGTGCGGATGGTCGCCGAGGTCCGGGACCAGTACGAGTCGGAATGGGCCGCGATCGGCGCGGTGGCCGATCTGCTGGGTATCGGCACCTCCGAAACGCTGCGCAAATGGGTCCGTCAGGACCAGATCGATGCCGGTGTTCGTCCAGGGTCGACCAGCGAGGAGTCCGCGGAGCTGAAGCGGTTGCGGCGGGAGAACGCCGAACTCGAGCGTGCCAACGCGATCCTGAAGGCAGCGTCGGCTTTCTTCGCGGCCGAGATCGACCGGCCGCAACGCTGATCTGCAGGTTCGTCACCGAACACCAGGGCCACCGCGAAGACGGGGGCTTGCGCTGGGGAGTCGAGTCGATCTGCGCCGGGCTCACCGAGCTCGGCGTAAACGTCTCTCCGTCAACCTATTACGAACACCGCAAACACGTCCGGAGCAAGCGGGAGCAGCGTGACCAGCTGTTGAAGCCACAGGTCGCGCGGGTCCACCGGGAGAACTTCGGCGTCTATGGCGCGCGGAAGGTGTGGCTGGCATTGAACCGCGAAGGCCACCAGGTGGCCCGATGCACCATCGAGCGGTTGATGCGCGAACTCGGGTTGCAAGGCGTTCGGCGTGGCCGCAGCAAGCGGACCACGATCCCGGCCCCGGCTGCGGATCGGCCGGCTGATCTGGTGCAACGCCGGTTCTCGCCGGGTGCGCCGAACCGGTTGTGGGTTGCCGACATCACCTATGTGTCGACGTGGTCCGGGTGGGTGTATGTGGCGTTCGTGATCGATGCCTACGCGCGAAGGATCCTGGGCTGGCGCACGTCCACGTCGATGACTACGACGTTGGTTCTGGACGCGATCGAGCACGCTATCTGGACCCGGGAAAGAGACGGCTGGGATGTGAAAGATGGTGTGCACCACACGGATAGGAGATCTCAGTACACGTCCATAGCGTTCAGTGAACGCCTCGCTGCGGCCGGGATCCAGCCCAGTATCGGCGCGGTCGGATCGAGCTACGACAATGCGCTCGCCGAGACGATCAACGGTCTCTACAAGACCGAGCTGATCAAACAGCGGGGCCCGTGGCGCACGGTCGATCACGTGGAATTCGCCACCGCCGAATGGGTCGACTGGTTCAACCACCGCCGCCTCTACCGGTACTGCGGTGACATCCCACCAGCGGAAATGGAGGCCGCCCACTACGCTCAACAACCAGCCCAGCCAACGGCGGGGCT
>NZ_JARWRU010000037.1 GCF_029867845.1 Nocardia farcinica
CCCGTGCCGGCGGGCCCGGGGGGGCCCCCCCCCGCCACCTGGCCCGGCTGGGCCTTGCCGCAGTTGAACGCCCCGCCCAGCCGCCAGGTCGACGGCCCGCCGACGGCCTCCATCGCGCCCCAGAAATCGGTGGTGGTGGCCTGGTAGGCCACATCGCGCACCTGTCCGGCCAGTTCGCCGTCGCGGATGCGGAAGAACCGCTGGCCGGTGAACTGGAAGTTGTAGCGCTGCATGTCGATGGACCAGCTCTTGTCGCCGACGATGTACAGCCCGTTCTCCACCCGCGAGATCAGCTCCTCGGTGCTGGTGTCGCGCTCGGGGGCGGGAGCCAGCGACACATTGGCCATGCGCTGGATCGGCACGTGGTGCGCGGAGTCGGCGTAGGAGCAGCCGTTGGAGCGCGCCAGACCGAGGCGCGGGGCGAAGGCGCGGTCGAGCTGGTAGCCGACGAGCACGCCGTCGCGGATCAGATCCCAGCGCTGCCCGGCCACGCCCTCGTCGTCGTAGCCGACGGTGGCCAGCCCGAACGGCTCGGTCCGATCACCGGTGACCCGCATGATCGGGGTGCCGTAGCGCAGAGTGCCGAGCTTGTCGGGGGTGGCGAAGGAGGTGCCCGCGTAGGCGGATTCGTAGCCGATGGCGCGGTCGTACTCGGTGGCGTGGCCGATGGACTCGTGGATGGTCAGCCACAGATTCGTCGGGTCGATCACCAGATCGGTCGGCCCGGCCTCGACGCCGGGGGCCACGGCCTTCTCGGCCAGCCAGCCGGGGATGCGGGCCAGCTCGTCGTCCCAGTCCCAGACGCCGTCCGCGCCGGTCACGTACTCCCAGCCGCGTCCGGCGGGCGGAGCGAGGGTGCGCATGGTCTCGAACACCCCCGCGGTGGAATCCACGGTGACCGCCTCGAGTTCGGGGTGCACCCGCACCCGCTGCTGGGTGATCACCGTGCCCGCCGTGTCGGCGTAGTAGGTCTGCTCCTTGACCTGAAGGACGCTCGCGGTGACGTGGTCGACCCCGTCGGCGGCGGCCAGCCGCCGCGCGTATTCCTGCAACAGCGCCACCTTCTGCGCGGTCGGCACCTCGAACGGGTCGATCACGTACTCCGACACCCACTCGACGTCGGGGTAGCGCGGTTCGGGCGCCAGTTCCACCCGTTCGCGGTTGAGCGCGCGCAGCGCGGTCGCGACCTCGACGGCCTGGCGGGCCACGGCGACCGCGTGCTGCGGGGTGAGTGCGGCGTGCGAGGCGAAACCCCAGGTGCCGTCCACGACCACGCGGACCGCGAAGCCGAGGTCGGTGTGGTCGGCGACCGACTCGACCCGCCCGTCGCGCAGGCGGATGGATTGGGTGCGCAGACGGTGCACCCGCAGGTCGGCGTGCGCGGCCCCGGCCGCCCTGGCGGTGCTCAGGGCGGCCTCGGCGAGCGCTCCCAGTGGTAGCGCGCGGAATTCGGCGTCGACGGCCCGGCGGGCCCTGCCCTCGGAAGTCGCGGTGCTCACCCCGATCACGCTACCGGTCAGCCGAATTGCTGCCAGCCCAGCCTGGTCACCATCACCACCACCACGACCAGCAGCACGATTCGCACGAACTCCGATCCCCGGCGCAGGGCCATCCGCGACCCCGCGACGGCGCCGGCGACATTGGCCAGCGCCATCCCCGCGCCGAGGGCGAACATGATGTGCCCGGTGGCGCCGAAGAACAGCAGCGCGCCCACATTGGACCCGCAGTTGATCACCTTCGCCATCGCCGCCGCCCGCACGAACTCGGTGCCGAGCAGGGTGGCGAAGGTGATGATGAGGAAGGTGCCGGTGCCGGGACCGAGCAGGCCGTCGTAGGCGCCGATCAGCCCGGCCGCCAGCAACACCACCAGAATCGTCTTGCGCCGGGTCGGCGGATCGGTGGCCAGGGTGACGCCGACCGACGGGCGCGCGGTGACGAACACGGCCACCGCGACCAGCACCACCATGA
>NZ_JARWRU010000038.1 GCF_029867845.1 Nocardia farcinica
CCCCCACCACCCCCTCTCTAAAAAAAAAATTAAAAAAAAAAAACCCCCCCCCCCCCCCCCCGCGGCGCCCCCCCCCCTCACTTGCGATCGCGCAGGCTCACTTGCCGAGTTTGCGCCGCTGAACACGCGTGCGGCGAAGCAGCTTGCGGTGCTTCTTCTTCGACATGCGCTTGCGGCGCTTCTTGATCACAGAACCCATAGGGTGTCCTCGCGTTCTCTCTCTCGGCGCGCACGCCGTGGCGTACGCCTAGCTTGTTTCGGCATCCGGGCCGCCGGCGGCCACCGGACACCACGAACTGGCGCCACAGGCAGGCGGACACGAACCGAGGATTCATCCTACCGGTCGCCCGGGCGGGCCCCCGCCGGGGGATCCTCGATCACGGCCGTGGCCGACCGGCACGACGCCGGAGCACGAGCCTCAACCGGCGTCGAAGTACGACGTCTCCAAGTAGTCGTGGACGGCTTTGGCATGGACGCGGAACGAACGGCCAACCCGCACCGCGGGCAACTCGCCCGAATGCACCAATCGGTAGACCGTCATCTTCGAAACCCGCATCAGATTCGCCACCTCGGCGACGGTCAGAAATTGCGTTCCGCCGCCGAGAACGGACTGCCCCGGCGTACCGGGACCGTTCTGTGCGCGGGAGCCACCGCGACCGCCGGTCGAGCCCGGCGTTCCGGGTGAGGATCCCGAACTGTTTCCAGACATCTTGTCAGACATCATTGCACCATCGACCTCCGGCACGTCCGCGCCGCCGGCTTCCCCACCGGCGGAACAGACACGCACGTGCTCCTTGAAGCTTAGCGGGACCAGTGGGATTACTGCGACGGGTGTGAGAAATAAGCCCTTTACGCCGGTTCGATGACAACGCGGCTACAACTTCGTCACAACGCCGCTTCGTCACTACGCGGCGAACACCGCGCTCGCCCGACCGATCTCACGTGTCACATATCCCCGGCTACCCGCCCGCGGCCACATGTCACACGCGAAATGTCGCCGACTTTCGGCGGCACCGCCGCCGCGGCAGCGACCCGGCCGCCCGGGGCGCGGCACGGGACGCGGGTCTGCCGCGGCGACCCGATCACTCCGACGAGGCGCCCTGTTCGACCGAACGCTGCTTGGCCGCGTGCAGCGCCTCCAGGAATGCCGAGCGTACTCCCGCTCGCTCCAGTTCGCGAAGGGCGGCGGCGGTGGTCCCGGCGGGCGAGGTGACCGCGGCGCGCAATTCGACAGCGCTCTGCTCGGCCTCGTCCAGCAACGCCGCCGAGCCGACCATGGTCTGCACGACCAGCTGGGTGGACACATCGCGGGTCAGGCCGAGGCCGACGCCCGCGTCGATCATCGCCTCGACGACGAGGAAGAAATAGGCGGGCCCGGAGCCGGACACCGCGGTCACCGCGTCCATCTGCGATTCCGGCACGGTGACCACCTTGCCGACGCTGGCGAGCACCTCGCCGACCAGCTCCAGTTGCTCGGGTTTGGCGTAGCGGCCGGGCGCCATCACGCTCATGCCCTGCCCGACCAGCATCGGGGTGTTCGGCATGACCCGCACGACCGGGAACCCGGCGGGCATCTTGGCCTCCAGCCGGGCGGTCGGCACGCCCGCGGCGAGCGAGACCAGCACCTGGTCGCGCCCGCCCACATTGAGCTCGGCCTTGCCCAGCTGCACCAGCACGCCGTCCACATCGCCCGGCTTGACCGCGATCACCAGCAGGTCGGCGCCCACCGCGCCATCGGTGATCTCCCCGGTCACCCTGACCCCGAACCGGCTCGCGATCACCTCGGCCCGGTCGGCGTGCGTCTCGACGACGACCAGATCCTTGGCCAGCCGGCCGGACTCCAGCAGTCCGGCGATCAACGCCTCACCGATCCGGCCGCCACCGATCACCGCAATTCTCGTCATGGCACTAAAGGCTAGCCGCGGGCAGGAGTCGTCAGCGTTGCTGGGGGAGCAGGGCGAGCTGCCTGCTCTGCGCGACCACCGCGCCGGTGCTGTCGAGCACGAGCTGGTCGCAGTCGAACATGCGCTCGCCGATTTCGTGGGTGGTGGCGACCACGCGCAGCCAGCCGGGGGCGGGCCTGCGTCGCAGATAGGTGGTCATCTGCACGGTGGGCGCCCAGCCGAAGTGGCCGAGGTTCATCGGCACCGGCGGGCTGATGTCGGCGGCCATCATGGCGAAGTAGGCGGCCACCTCGGGATCGCTGCGATCGCCCTCGAAGGGGCGGATCCACAGTCGCAGCCGGGGCAGCCCGGTCCCGCCGGTGAGGAACGGCGCCCAGCTGCCGTCCATGGCCAGGTCCGCGCCCGCGGAGACGTTGACGACCTTGCCGAGCGGGCTGTCCTCGTAGCCGACCGCGTCCCGCGACGGCTCGGCGGGCATGTCGTGGTGGACCTGGCCGGCGGCGTCGCCCGCGACGGCGGCGGAGGGAAAGATCGGCGCCGCGTCGTCGAGGTGACCGAAGGTCAGCGCGCTGCGCACGCGCGGCTTGCCGCCCTGGGTGAGGGTCACGTCGACCAGGCAGATCTGGCGGCCCACCTTGCGGGTGCGCACCTCGTACTCCACCTCGCCCGGCTCGGGCGCGCCGAGGAAGTCGGAGCTGACCGCGATCGGCGACATGGCCGCACGCTCGGGGTCGCTCTCGCGCAGCCAGGCGGTGGCCGCCGCGGCGCTGCCCGCGACCATGGTGCCGCCGTGCACCTTGGGGCCGACGGTCCAGGTGTCGGGGGGGTACCCCCGCATGGTGTGGGGGGGGGAAGGGGACGGGGGGGGGGTGAGAAAGCGCGCCCCCCCCCCCGCGCCGGACGCCGGCGGGGGGGGGGGGCCGCGCGCCCCCCCCCCCGCCGCGCCCGGGGCGGGTGG
>NZ_JARWRU010000039.1 GCF_029867845.1 Nocardia farcinica
CTTGGCGGTGGTCTTCTTGGCGGCGGTCTTCTTGGCGGCGGTCTTCTTCGCGGCGGTCTTCTTCGCGGCGGTCGTCTTCTTCGCCGCCGCCTTCTTGGCCGGAGCCTTCTTCGCGGCGGTCTTCTTCGCCGCCTTCTTCACCGCACCCTTGGCGCGCCGATCGGCGAGCAGCTCGGAGGCGCGCTCGTCGGTGATGGTGTCGACCTCGTCGCCCTTGCGCAGGCTGGCGTTGGTCTCACCGTCGGTGACATAGGGTCCGAAGCGGCCGTCCTTGATCACCATCGGCTTGCCCGACACCGGGTCGGTGCCGAGCTCGCGCAGCGGCGCCGCCGAGGCGGACTGGCCGCCGCGACGCTTGGGCTCGGCGTAGATCTTCAGCGCCTCGTCGAGGGTGATGGTGAAGATCTGATCCTCCGAGGCCAGCGAACGCGAATCGCTGCCCTTCTTCAGATACGGGCCGTAGCGGCCGTTCTGGGCGGTGATCTCCTCACCACTGCCCGGATCGACGCCGACCACGCGCGGCAACGACAGCAGCTTCAGCGCGTCCTCGAGGGTGACCGTGGCCAGATCCATCGACTTGAACAGCGAGCCGGTGCGCGGCTTGACCGCGGCCGCCTTCTTCGCCGCGGGCTTCTTCGCGCCCTCCGGCTCGGGCAGGATCTCGGTGACGTAGGGGCCGAAACGCCCTTCCTTGGCGACGATTTCGTGTCCGGTCGCCGGATCGACGCCCAAGCGGCGACCCTCCTGCGGGGTCGCGAACAGCTTCTCGGCGACCTCGACGGTCAGCTCGTCGGGCGGCAGGTCGTCGGGCAGGTTGGCGCGCTGGGAGATCGGGTCGCCGTCGGGATCGTCCGGGTCGACGACCAGCCGCTCCAGGTACGGCCCGTACCGGCCGACACGGACCACCACGTCACGGCCCTGGTCGTCGGTGAACAGCTTGATCGAATTGACCTCGCGCGCGTCGATGTCGTCGAGCTGCGAGCCCACCATCTTCTTCAGGCCGCCCGAGCGCGCGACCGAGCCCTCCGCGCCGTGGTCGCCGCCGAAGTAGAAGCTGGCCAGCCAGTCCCCACGCCGCTCCCGGCCGCCCGCGATGGCGTCGAGATCGTCCTCCATGCCCGCGGTGAAGTCGAAATCGACCAGACGGCCGAAATACGCCTCGAGCAAACCGATCACGGCGAAGGCCACCCACGAGGGCACCAGCGCGCTGCCACGCTTGTAGACGTAGCCACGGTCGAGGATGGTCTTGATGATCGAGGAGTAGGTCGACGGACGGCCGATGCCCAGCTCCTCGAGCGCCTTGATGAGCGAGGCCTCGGTGTAGCGCGCGGGCGGATTCGTGCTGTGCCCATCGGGATTCAGCTCGACGGCGGTGACGTTCTGCCCCTCCTCCAGCACGGGCAGGCGCGACTCGGCGTCGTCGGACTGGCCGCCCGCCTCCTCGTCCACGCTCTCCACGTACGCCTTGAGGAAGCCCGCGAAGGTGATGGTGCGACCCGAGGCGGAGAACACGCACTCCTCACCGGTGCCGGCGACGCCGGTGATGCGCAGGGTCAGGGTGGTGCCGCGCGCGTCGGCCATCTGCGAGGCGACGGTGCGCTGCCAGATCAGCTCGTAGAGCCGGAACTCGTCGTTGTCCAGCCGCGCGTGCAGCTCGCCGGGGGTGGCGAAGGTGTCGCCCGCCGGGCGGATCGCCTCGTGCGCCTCCTGCGCGTTCTTCACCTTGCGGGTGTACTGCCGCGGGGTTGGGTGCACGTACTCGGCGCCGTAGAGCTGGGTGGCCTGGGCGCGCGCGGCCGCGATCGCCGACTCCGACAGCGTGGTGGAGTCGGTGCGCATGTAGGTGATGTAGCCGTTCTCGTACAGCCGCTGCGCCACCCGCATGGTGCGGTCGGAGGTGAAGCGCAGCTTGCGACCGGCCTCCTGCTGGAGGGTGGAGGTCATGAACGGCGGGTACGGCTTGCGGCTGTAGGGCTTGGACTCCGCGGAGGTGACCGACAGGTCGACCCCGTCCAGCGCCTCGGCGAGTCTTCGGGCGCGGGCCTCGTCGAGCACGACCACGCCGTTGGCGGACTTGAGCTGCCCGTCGGAGCCGAAGTCCCGGCCGCCCGCCACCCGCGCGCCGTCGACGCTCACCAGGCGGGCGCCGAAAGTGCGCGGGTTCGAGCCGTCGGTCTTCGCGCCGGTGCCCGCGTCGAGCTTGGCGGCGATGTCCCAGTACTCGGCGGAGCGGAACGCCATGCGCTCGCGCTCGCGCTGCACGATGACCCTGGTCGCCACCGACTGCACCCGGCCCGCCGAGAGCTTCGGCATGACCTTCTTCCACAGCACCGGCGAGACCTCGTAGCCGTAGAGGCGGTCGAGGATGCGGCGGGTCTCCTGGGCGTCGACCAGGTCGGGATCCAGTTCCCTGGTGTCGGCGGCGGCGGCGCGGATCGCCGGCTCGGTGATCTCGTGGAAGACCATCCGGCGGACCGGGACCTTCGGCTTGAGCGTCTCGAGCAGGTGCCAGGCGATGGCCTCGCCCTCGCGGTCGGGGTCGGTGGCCAGGTAGAGCTCGTCGGCGTCGGCGAGCAGGCTCTTGAGTTCGGCGACCTTGGACTTCTTCTCCGGGCTCACCACGTAGATCGGCTCGAAGTCGTTGTCGACGTCGACGCCGAGGCGCGCCCATGGCTGGCCCTTGTACTTGGCGGGCACGTCCGCCGCGCCGCGCGGCAGGTCGCGGATGTGGCCGACCGACGCTTCCACGGTGTAATTGCGTCCCAGGTAAGGGGCGATTTTGCGGGCCTTGGTGGGGGACTCGACGATCACGAGACGACGCAGGGGGCGCCCCTGGTCGGCTGCACTGCGGTCTCGTGTTGCCACCGGCGAAAACACCTTTCCTTCTCGAGAACCCGCGTCACGCGCCCTGGCGTCGTGCACGGCATTGGGGCAAGCGACGACTACCAACATCGCTACCAGAGACGTTTATACCTTGACCACGGCAGCGGTCGGGCGCGTGCGACCCGAACCACCGAGCGTACGTGATGGCAGATGGTAGCGGCCCCCGCCGTGCGCGGCACCTCGCCTCGCACTCAACTCGCCCCCGGTACGACTCGCCCCGGGCACTACTCGCCCCGGGCACTACTCGCCCCGGATACAGCTCGTCCCTCCTCCCGATACCGGTGACGAGGGACGAAGCTGGTTGTAGCTGCGGCTCAGCTGAGCGCGCGGACTCCGGTGGCCTGCGGGCCCTTGGTGCCCTGGCCGACCTCGAACTCGACCTTCTGGTTCTCCTCGAGGGTGCGGAAGCCCGAACCCTGAATCTCGGAGTAGTGGACGAAGACGTCAGCGGAGCCGTCCTCGGGCGCGATGAAGCCGAACCCCTTCTCCGCGTTGAACCACTTCACAGTTCCCTGTGCCATTATGTTCCTTCTCTTTTCTTACCGGAACGGCGGACAACTGGGTTCGTCCACCGGGCCCGTTCCGACCGCTGTACTCTTGGCCTCCCCCGTGCGGGGAAACACTGTCTCCCCCGGCGGGGAAACACTGCGGGATCACCGCAGGGAAAGCGCCAAGCACACCGCTCGCAACATCGATCCTGCTGATGGTTTGGACTTTCGATCCGTCCCTCGAACACAGAAGCTTGCGACCAGGAACCAGTGAACCATGTCTCAGAGGAATTCAACAGTCGAGTTACCGACAATTTGCAAAAAACTTGATCTTGCGAATGCGGGGATAAGGGACAGAATCCCCGAATCCAGACTTACGGTTTGTTTGCACTGGGATAACCGGGCAGTAGCTCGGCGACACAGCTGTGACGCGGGTCGCTCTTCCGCATCGAATACCCGGCCCGATCAGCCGCGGGAAGGCGTGCCGACACCGGCGCGCACCCCGATCGCGGTTCCGTCGTGACCACCGAGCGCGAACTCGGCCCCGAGCCGGCCGTCGGCTACGGGCGATCGTTGCTGAATCGTTTCCGAAATTACCCGGACGATCCCCGCCTGACCCATTTAGCCGAGCAACCGGCGCGAACCGCG
>NZ_JARWRU010000040.1 GCF_029867845.1 Nocardia farcinica
CCCCGCATCCGCCGCGGGTACGCGCCCCCCCGGCGCGCCCGCGGGGGCCAACCCGCTCGGCTACCCCCCAACCCCCGGACCGTGAAGCGAGGTTCAGGCGGCGACCGGCGTGTAGGTCTTCGCGTCGGTCACGAATTCGGCGTTTCCGTAGGTCGCCAGCCGCCGGTGCACGAGATTCACCAGGTAGCGGTCGACAGCGGCGTCCAGCGCGGGCACCTTGCTCGCGGCCTGCACGACGAGCAGGCGGCCGATGATGAAGGGCGCGGTGACGGCGATGCGCGCGAAATCGGCCGCTTCGAGATCCACCCCCTTGGCGCGGGCGACCGCGCGCTTTCCGCCGCAGAACGCGAGCACGAATGCGGCCTTGCTGTAACTGCGTTCGACCGCCTCGGCCATACGGTCGAATCGTGTTTCCCCGGGCCGCAGATAGGCGTCCATGGTGGAACGGATGAGCGCCCCGCAGGTCGTGTCGTCGAAATCGTGGCGCAGCATGGCGGCGCGGGCGCTGAGGACGTGGATGATTCCGTCCGGGGTGGTCGGCAGCAATTCCTCGGGCAGGCCGAGCAGGTAATTGCGGTAGCGGCTGAATTCCACGATCGCGCGTTCGCGTTCGTCGAATTCGGTGCGCCCTTGGCGACGCACGCCGAGGGCGGTGACGAACAGGTCGATCATGCCCGCAGGCATCTGATCGACCTGCGGCACCGGCAGGCCGAAGACGTCGACATCCCACCGGTCCGAACGCTTGAGCGCGTTGTAACGGACCATCGAATGCATCAGCCGCACCATGGCCGCGGCCTCGAAACCGGGACCGTGGCGGTCCAGCGCGCCGGGCAGCGTGGTGACGGTGAAGAAGTTGGAGGTCTCGTTCACGCGACGGGCCGCGCGGCGACCGGACAGCGCCCCGGTCAGCGCCATCGGCAGGGCGGCGTAGGTGTTGGTGAAGGTCGCGATGAACGCGCCGCGGGTGATGAACGGCGCCAGCAGCGCGGCGGGCAGGCGCGCCTCCTTCGCACCCCGGCGCACCAGGTCCATGTCGAGCCATTCCGGCACGGTCTCCATGGCGTTGATGAAGGCGACCAACTCCGGGGGAGCGTCGGGAACGGCGTCGAGGCCCTCGCGGCAGGCGGTGCGCACCATGCGGATCAGGCCGGAGACGCTGTGGGTGGCCGACAGCGCGGCCAGCGGGTCGGCGACGGTGTCGCCAAGCATGGTGGCCGTGGAGATCAGTTCGACCAGCCGTTCGTCGGCGAGGTAGCGGTCCCGCTTGGCCTGGCCGCCGGGCAGCGTGGATTCGACGCCGGGTTCGGTGGCCAGGCGATAGGGCTTGCGGTCGAAATCCATGTCGCCGTAGAGGTCGGGCTGCAACTCCCGCTGGCCGCGCACTCGAACAACTGCTCGACATCGCGCACGCGATCATCAGCGGCGAGGGCTTCCACGCCGCCACCGTCAACCGCATCGCCGACACCGCGGGCGTCGACCGCTCGCTGATCTACCAGCAGTTCGGCGACCTGCCCCGTCTGTTCGTCGCCCTCATCGACCGTGAGGCCGGACGCGCCGCCGCACAGTTCGCCGAAGCCGTCAGCCAGGACGCGGGCGAAGACGGCGACGACAACCCCGCCCTGCGCGCCTTCGACACCCTGCTGCACTCCGTCGACGCCCACCCCGAGACCTGGCGGCTGTTCCTGTTCCCGCCGCAGGGCGCGCCCCCGGAGCTCTACGAACGCCTCGCCCGCTCCGAGGCCGCCGTGCGCGAGTTCTTCATCCAGCAACTGCTGCGCATCAACCCCGGTGTCGACGACCCCGACTACACCGCCAGGGTCCTGCAAGCCGCGGGACGCGAACTGCTGCAACTGCGCCTGACCGAACCGGAGTCGGCCACCCACGAACGCCTGCGCGCCCTCGTCCGCCGCCTCGATGCCGAACTGGTGCAACGCATGCGCTGAGGCAACGGACAGCCCCGGCCGGATTGTTCGGGCGCATTGCGGGAAAACCTCCGCCACACAGGGCACCCGCATGTGACGGCTCGCTCGGCGAAAACGCCTGCCGCACCCCGGATGCCGCGCACGCAGGAGGTTTCGCATTGTCCGTCGACCAGCACGCCGCCGCGGCCGGGGACACCGGCAACCGGCCCGACCAACCGCCGGAGAGCGCCGCCGCGGGCCGTTTCGCCGCCCGGGGGGGCGCGGCGTGGGCCGGTGTCGCGGCCGCGGGCATGGGTTTCGCCGCGCTCACCGCCCTGGTGCGCGCCAACTGGGAGCCGATGCAGCGCGCCGACCAGGCGGTCACCGACACGTTCGTCGCCGCCATGAACGCCGACTCGACGCTGCGCGGCGTCGTCGCCGGGCTCACCGACCTCGGCGGCACCCCCGCCCTGGTCCTCGCCCTCGCTGTCGGCACCGCCTGGCTGTTGCTGCGCCGCCTGCCGAAGATCGCCGCCTTCATCGTGATCGCCGGTGCGGGCGGGCTGATCCTCAACGCGGTGGTCAAGGAACTCGTGGCGCGCCTGCGTCCCGTGGTCGACGACCCCGTCTACACCACCGACGGCTGGAGCTTCCCCAGCGGCCACGCCATGAGCTCCCTCGTCTGCTACGGCGTCCTGGTCGTCGTCTTCACCCCCGCGCTCGGCTCGACCGCCCGCCGCGCCACCGTCGGCGTCGCCGTTCTGCTGGTCACCGCCATCGGCCTCAGCCGCATCGCCCTCGGCGTCCACTACCCGAGCGATGTCCTCGCCGGCTGGCTGCTGGGCACCCTCTGGCTGGTCTCGTGCACCCTCGCCTTCCAGCGTTGGCGTCGCGACGCGGGCGCTCCCGCGTCCGGGCCGCTGCCCGGCGACCGCCCGCCCCCCGAGGCCGACCCCCAGCGGCCCCGCG
>NZ_JARWRU010000041.1 GCF_029867845.1 Nocardia farcinica
GCTCTGAGCCCACCCGCGTTCCTCGGCGGGTCATCGCTCACCGGAGAACCGGCTCACCGGCCGGTCATGGCGCGAGCAGTCGGCGGGCCCGGCGGATCACCGCCTCGTCCACCATGCGCCCCGCCTCGTCGAGGATCACTCCGCCGTCGGCGGCCTCGAAGCGCGCGACCAGTGCCCGCGCCCGCGCGAGTTCCTCGGGGGCGGGGGTGAAGACCTCGTTCACCACAGGGACTTGAGCCGGGTGGATGCACGCCCGGCCACGGAAGCCCATGCGCCACAGCCCGATCGTGGATTCCCGCAGCCGGTCCAGATCACGGAAGTCGGTGCGGACCGGTCCCAGCGGCGCGGCGATACCCGCCGCCGCGCTGGCCAGCACCACCTGCCCGCGGATCGCCGCCAGTTCCCGCTCGTCCGACCCCGGTGCGATGCCCACCTCCGCGCACAGATCGGCCTCCCCGATCTGCAACAGCAGAACCCTTGGCGCACTGGCGATCTCCCGCGCGGCCATGACGGCGGCCGCGCTCTCCAGCAGCGGGCAGACCCGGATCGCGCCCGCCGCGGCCTCGTGGCGCGACAGCACCTCGTCCATCGCCCGGACCTGCCGAGCCGATTCGGTCTTGGCCATGCAGATCGAGGCCACCGCGGGCGCGGCCACCGCGGCGGCATCCGCCAGCCCCGCCGCGCCGGGATTCACCCGCACCCACACCCGCCCGGTCGCGGCGACGGTGCGCACCCAGCGGCCCACCTCCTGGCGCGCGGATTCCTTGTCCGCGAACGGAACCGAGTCCTCGAGGTCGATCAGCACCACATCGGCGGAGCCCGCCAGCGCCTTGTCGAACAGTTCCGGGCGGTTGCCAGGGACATAGAGCGCCGATCGCACCGGCCGACCTCCTCACCGGCGCCCGAACCGCCGATCTTTCGAAACATAGTTTCCCGATTCGAAACTCTACGGCGAGGCCGCGGTCACGTCCATCTGTCGCGCGCCATTGTCGTGCGCCATTGTCGTGGGAATGCCCGATACCGGGCGGCCGCCCGGTTCGCTAGCCACCCCCGCGGGAGGGCTACCGATGCCTACAGACGAATCCGCCGCGCCCCGGACCGTGCCGGATCTGCTCGACGCGGCGGTCGCCCGCGATCCGGCCGCCACCGCGGTGGTGGACCGGGACCACCGGATCAGCTACGGCGAACTGGACGCCCGATCGTCGCGCCTGGCGCGCCGCCTCGCCGCCCACGGGATCGTCGCGGGCACACCGGTCCTGGTGGCGCTCCCCCGCTCGGTCGACGCCCTCGTCACCTGGTGGGCGCTGGCCCGGCTGGGCGCCGTCTTCGTCCCCCTCGGCCCCGCGCGCTTCCCGGAGCGGCAGGCCTACATCGCCGAATGCTCGGCGGCACGCGTCGGCGTGACCTCGCTCGCCGAACGGGCGGGCCTGCCGGACACGGTCGAATGGTTCGTCCACGACGACACGGCCGACCCCGGCATCAGCGCGCCGATCACGACCCGATCCGCCCGCCCGCACCCGGACGAGCCGGTCCACATGGCGTACTCCTCCGGGGGCACCGGCGTGCCGAAAGGCATCCCGCACACCCACCGCACCCTCACCACCCTGGCCCGCGCCTACCGCAGCCGCTTCCGGGTCGAGCCCTCCTCACTCGTCCTGCACATCGCAGACCCGCACCACGACGCCTGGCTGCTCGAACTCCTGCTCACCTTCGGTTCGGCGGCCACCGCCGTCGTGGTCCCCCGGCCGTCACCGAGGGCGAGCAACTGGCCGACTTCATCCGCGGCGCCCGGGTCACCCACGCCTACCTCGCCGAGAACGAACTGCTCACCCTCACCGCCACCGACCTCCCCGACCTCCGGCACCTGCTCCTCGACGCCCGCGACCTCACCGAGGGTCTCGCCGAGGCGTGGTCGGCCATCCGCACGCTCCACCTCAGCTACGGCGTGCCCGGCACGACCGTCACCACCAGCGGCCCCGCCGGCGCCGGGCATGCGCCCACAGGCAACAGCCGCCTCATCGGCACCCCCGTCGACGGCATCGCCGCCTACGTCCTGGACGACGAGCTCCACCCCGTCCCCTTCGGCACCGCGGGCGACCTCTACCTCGGTGGCCCCGCCCTCCCCGCCACATTCCACGACCGCCCCGACATCACCTCGGGCCGCCACGTGGCGATCCCGTTCACCCGGGACGCCGTTCCCGTCCTCAACACCCTCGACCGCGTCCGCTGGAACCACACGCCGACCGGCCCCGCCCTCGAACACGTCGAAGGCCCGTTCCACGTCCACATCCGCCACGGCGGCCGCCCGCGCTCGTGAGAAGTGCCGGCTTCCGAGATCGTGACCACCGGGCGACGGCAGATCGCCCGCGGCGCGGCCGAGGTCGCGGCATGGATCGAACCCGACAAGGACGGCCGAGGCGCGGAGGATTCCCGCGGCGCGGAGTCCGGCCACTCGCCCGACGGCTCCGAACCGGACCCCACCCGCGCCGCG
>NZ_JARWRU010000042.1 GCF_029867845.1 Nocardia farcinica
GTCCACCACCGCGGCGGAGAACTCCGGGTCGTCGACCGTCCTGCCCGGTGGGGCGGTGTACAGCACGCTCACGTCGGCGTCGTGGTTGCGACCGAACGCGGCGTCGGCCAGCTCGCTCGCCTCCGCCGACTCCGATCCCGGATCGAACATGCCACCCGAACTCAGATGGTCGGCGTGCCCCGATCCGAAGGCCGACAACCCGAGCAGCGCCGCCGCGACCGTCACGATGACGATCCACCGTCCGCGCGCGACCCGCTCACCCCACCATGCGAACAACGCCCACCACCCCCGGCCTCTGCGCCACCACGATCGCGGACCCCTTCCATCACCGAGGGCTCGCCGTCGAGCCTTCCGCTCAACGGCCTACTGTCACAGAAGGTTCCCGGCGCGGTGTGGTCTGGTCGACGGCGCGTTCGGCCCGGCGCAGACCGAAAGGACACCCTTCACGGTCGGGGCAGGCCGAGGACGCGCTCGGCGATGATGGTGCGCTGGATCTCGGAGGTGCCGCCGGCGATGGTGCCGGCGAAGGTGCGGACGAAGCGTTCGAACCAGCCGGGGGCGGTGTCCTCGAGGCTGAGCGGGCTGTAGCGGGCGGTGACGCCGGGATGGTCGAGTCCGGCCGGGCCGGCGGCGGCGAGGGCGTGTTCGGCGCCTGCCTGGACCGCCTCGGAGCCGAGGAGTTTCAGCACCGACAGGGCGGGGCCGGGTTCCTCGCCGCGGGCGGCGGCGGCCAGGGCGCGGGAGCCGAGCAGGCGCAGGGCCTGGGCATCCATGGCGAGGGTCGCGTAGCGGTTCTCCTCGAGCGGGGTCGACGGCCGGAAGTCGGCGAGCAGGCCGTCGAGGCGGCTGGCGAAGTTGGTCCACAGCAGGTTGCGTTCGTGGCCGAGGGAGCCGTTGGCCACCCGCCAGCCCGCGTTCAGTTCGCCGACCAGGTTTCCGGCGGGCACCCGCACGGCGTCGAAGAAGACCTCGTTGAAGTCCAGGTCGTCGGGGCGGCACACGGAGGCGAACGGCCGGCGGCGCACGCCGGGCAGGTCGGTCGGGATCAGCAGCGCCGAGATGCCACGATGTTTGGGGGCGTCCGGGTCGGTGCGGACGAAGGCCAGCAGCACGTCGGCGTCGTGGGCGCCGGAGGTCCAGACCTTCTGCCCCTCGACGACGAAGTGGTCGCCGTCGAGACGGGCGCGGGTGGACAGGCCGGCCAGGTCGGAGCCCGCGCCGGGTTCGCTCATGCCGAGGGAGGCGGTGAGGTCGCCGCGCAGGATCGGCACGGCCCAGTGCCGCTTCTGATCCTCGGTGCCGAAACCGAGCAGGGAGGCGGCGATGATGCCGACGCCCTGGGGGTTGAAGTGTTCGTGGATGCCGCGTTCGGCGAGGGTTTCGCGGTGCACGTACTGCTCGAGGATGCCCGCGTCGCGGCCGCCGTATTCGGGCGGGTTGCCGGGCACCAGCCAGCCGTGATCGAACTGGACACGCTGCCAGCGCCGGGCCCAGTCGGGGGTGTGGGAGCTGGAACGGGGGCGTTCGAGTCCTTCGGCGTCGGGCATGTGCTCGTCGAGGAAGGCGACGAGTTCGGCGCGGAAGGCCTCGACGCGGCTATCGAAGGTCAGCTGCACGGTGGTGCCTCGCAATCGTGGCTCGGTGTTCGTCGGTGCCGCCGAGCAGCAACTCCCCCGCCTTGGCGCGCTTCAAGGCGAACTGGACGTCGTTCTCCCAGGTGTAGCCCATGGCGCCGAACAGTTGCAGGCCGTGGCGGAAGACCAGCGACTGACATTCACCCGCCGCGGCCTTGGCCGTCACGGCGGCCAGGTGCTTGCGCTCGTCGCCCTCGGCGATGGTGAGGGCCGCGAAATAGGTGAGGGCGCGGGCGCGTTCGATGGCCACGTGCATGTCGGCGGCCTTGTGGCCGACGGCCTGGAAGGAGCCGATGGGCACACCGAACTGGCGGCGTTCGCGCACGTGCTCGACGGCCGTGTCCAGCACGCGCTGGCAGGCGCCCACCATGGTGGCCGCCATGCCGGTGAGGGCGACGGCGCGGGCGTGCCGGACATCGGCCCGCTGCCGGTCGGCGGGGGCGACGCGGACCCGGTCGAAGACGATGTCGGCGATGTGCAGGACCGGGTCGAAGACGGCGGCCCGGCGGATGTCGAGCGCGGCGGCTGAAACGACGAAGACACCCGCGCCGGTGACGACGGCCAGCCGGTCGGCGCGGTCGCCGTCGAGGACGCGGGCCGAACCGGTGAGCACCCAGTCCGCGCCGTCGCGGGTGGCCGTGACGCCCTCGTGGACGGCCGCACCGGCGAGGTCCGGCGGCGCATCGGGGGCCAGCGGGGCGAACTGGCTGGTGGTGGCCAGGAAGGGGGTCGGATCGCAGGCGCGTCCGAGTTCCTCGTGGGCGATGGTCAGCTCGACGGCCTCGGCGGGCGCGGTCATGGCCGTCCAGCCCTGGTCGACAAGCGATTTCCACAGCGGCCCCGGATCGGCCCCGCGGTCGGCCACCTCCCTGATCAGCGCGGGCGGACAGTGCCTGGCGATGACCTCGCGCACGGTGCGCTGCCAGAACCGCTGATCGGAGTCGAATTCCAACAGCATCCGATCGACCTCCTGTCGTCCGTCGACGCGGTTCTCAGCGCGCTCGCCACACCTGCATGGCCATGGACTTCAGGTCCAGCGTCGGGCTCAGCGGCAGCTTGCCGCTCGCGGCGCGCTCCTGGAAGCCGCGCAACACCTCGTCGGGTTCCGCGCTGAGTTCGTAGACGGCCAGGTAGCGATGGGTGGGTTCGCCGCGGCCGGGAACGGGCTGGATCTCGTAGCGAGTGCAGGTCTCGATGCCGGGGATGGCGAGCACGTCGTCGCGGTGCTCGGTGTCGTACCACGTGTTGAATTCCTCGTCGCGGCCGTCGACGGCATTGGTGAAGACGAGCATCTTGGCGTCGGTCATGGTCGGGTTCCTGTTCTCTCGGGGGCGGGTTTCGGCTGCGGTCCCCGGGCGGCCGGGTCAGTGCGGGAGCAGATCGGTCCAGGGGCGGTGCGGCGGGACGGCCAGGTCGCTCTGGCGGTAGACGCGGCCGTCGGGGGCCAGGTAGGCACCGGTGGCGGGGTCGTAGCGGGCGTAGCCGACGGCCGGGGTGGCGGGCGCCTGTTCCGTCGGGGCGCTCGCGGGGGCCGCGCCGGACGGACGGTCGCCGGGCGGACTGTTCTCG
>NZ_JARWRU010000043.1 GCF_029867845.1 Nocardia farcinica
TCTGGAAGGACAGATCCTCGGCTTTGTTGGCGAAGTCGAGGGTGGCGAGCACCGCCCGCTCGAGGTGCAGGTTCAGCAGCCGCTTGGTCGCCTCCACGGCCTGCCTCGGCAGTCCCGCCATCCGTTCGGCGCAGGCCAGCGCCTCGGCCAGCGGGTCGGCCACGATGTGGTTGACCAGCCCCATCTCCCTCGCCCGTTCGGCGCTGATCGTGGCGCCGGTGAGGGCGTACTCCTTGGCCAGCATGAGGCTGGTGTGCAGCGGCCAGGTGAGCGGCCCGCCGTCGGCGGCGACCAGGCCGACCTGCACGTGCGGGTCCTTCAGATAGGCGCCCTCGGCGATGTAGGCGATGTCGCTGAGCGCGACCAGGCTGCACCCGAGCCCGACGGCGGGCCCGTTCACCGCGGCGACCACCGGAATCCGCGTCCGCGCCTTGCCGAGCACGATGGCGCGCCCGTGCGCGATGGTCCGGGCGCGCAGTTCCGCGTCGGCGGCCAGTTCGGCGAGGTAGGCGAAGTCGCCGCCCGCGCTGAAGGCCTTGCCAGCGCCGGTGAGCACGGCCGCGCGCACGCCCCTGTCCTCCTCCAGTCGCGGCCAGAGCTGGGCGAGGGCGGTGTGCAGTTCGTCGTTCACCGCGTTCAGGGCGTCCGGCCGGTTGAGGGTGATGACGCGGATGGGACCGTCGGCGCGGACGTCGATCACATCGGGAAGGTCGTACATGGGGGGCTCCTGACTCCCGGAGCTCGGTCAGACACCGAGTCCGAGGATGCGCGAGGCGATGATGTTCTTCTGGATCTGGGAGGTGCCGCCCATGACGCTCTGGGCGCGGCTGTAGAAGTAGGCGCCGAGCAATTCCCCGTCGCCGGTGCCGCCTACGGCGAGCGCGGCATGGCCGACGGACTGGTCGACCCAGGTCATGAGGAGTTTGTCGAGCGAGCCGTCGGGGCCGTGCGTCACGCCGTCGAGCTGTTCGGACAGCCGCCTGCGCACGTGCAGCCGCAGCATCTCGGCCTGCACCGCGGCCCAGCGCAGGTCGGCGGGCGGGTCGTCGCCGGCGCGGGCGGCCAGCTGCCGCACCAGCTTTCCGTAGCGGGCGGCGTAGCCGAGGGTCGACGGTTCGCGCTCGTGCCCGACCACGGTCATGGCCAGTTTCCAGCCCTCCCCCGGCGCGCCGACCATCTGATCGGCGGGCACCCGGGCGCCGTCGAAGCGCACCTGCCCGAATTCCCGGGTCACCCCGCTGATCATCCGCAGCGGCCGCTGCCGCACGCCGGGCTGCTTCATCGAGACGACGAACGCGGAGATGCCCTTGTGCCGGGGCGCGCCCGGGTCGGTGCGGGCCAGCAGCAGGCACCAGTCGGCGACATCGGAGTAGCTGGTCCAGATCTTGTGGCCGGTGATCACGTACTCGTCGCCCACGCGCACGGCGGTGGTGCGAAGGGAGGCCAGATCAGAGCCCGCCTCCGGTTCGCTGAAACCCTGGCACCAGCGCTGGGTGCCGTCGATCATGCCGGGCAGGAAGCGCTGCTGGAGTTCTTCGCTGCCGTGCCTGCCCAGTCCGTGCACGAGATAGCCCAGGCTCGGTCGCGGCGGGGCGCCGGCGCGGGCCAGTTCCTCGTCGAGGATGACGTCGTAGACCGGCGGGAGGTCCTGACCACCGAACTTCTCCGGCCAGGACAGGCCGAAGAACCCCGCCGCGTGGAGCGCGCGGTGCCATTCCCCCTGCCTGGCCCAGTACTCGTCGCCGCTGCTCGGGTAGGCGGCCGCGTGCTCGGCGAGCCAGGCGCGCAGCCGGGCGCGGAAGCGCGCCTCGGCGGGCGAATCACGATAGTCCACAGTCGATCTCCTCCAGGCGGACGGGAAACCACTCGGCCGAGGCCAGCGCCCGGCGCAGATACACGTGCGCCAGGCAGTCCCAGGTGTTGCCGATGCCGCCGTGCACCTGGACGGCGGTCTCGCACACGGTGAGGGCGGCGCGGGTGAGATAGAGATGGGCGATGCGGGCGGCGCGCAGAGCCTCGACGGGGTCGAGTTCGTCCACCGCCCAGGCGGCGTGCCGCAGCACGCTGATCGAGCCCTCGATCAGGGACTTGTTCTCGGCGAGCAGGTGCTCGACCGCCTGGTAGCAGCCGATGGCGCGGCCGTACTGCTCGAGCACCTTGGCGTATTAGACCGCGA
>NZ_JARWRU010000044.1 GCF_029867845.1 Nocardia farcinica
CTATGGGCTCGTGTCACCAAATGTGGGGGGGTATTTGTGGGCCCGCCGCGCGGGGGGTGTGGTTGGGGGGGGGTTGGGGGGGTGGTTGTTACCCGGGGGGGCCGGCCGACGGCACCACCCAGGTGGCGCCGACCTGCTCGATGTAGCTGCGGGCGCGGTCCATGCCGCGCTGGCGCTTCTGCTTGCCGAAGTTGGTCTTGGTGCGCGCCGGGATGTCGTAGACCATCGGGTACCAGATGGCCCCCGAGTACTGCAGCAGGTTGATGTCGATGTGCCCGAAGGTCTCGTGGACCACGTCCATGTCGACCGGGCGGGCGTCGTTCATGTTGAAGCAGGTGGTCTCGCCGTCGGAGACGATCAGCCCGGAGTCGCCGATGGGGCCGTCGGCGGGCGCGCGCAGCGCGATGATCATGATGTCCAGCTCGCCGCCGGGACCGGTGATCGTGTGCTTGACCGAGTCCTCGGTCTCGAAGAACTTGTGGAAGCCCAGCTTCTCCAGCTCCCGGCGCAGGTCGGGGACGGGGAAGTCGGGCAGCAGGACGGTGGCGTCCTTGTTGACGTGCTCGGCGAGGTTCTTCGCGTCGAAGTGGTCGCGGTGCAGGTGCGAGACGTACAGGAAGTCGCAGTCGCCGAGTGCGTCCCAGTCGAGCCCGGAGTTGTCCGGGAACGGCACCCACGAGCCGAAGTACGCCGGGTTGACCCAGGGATCGCAAAGGATCGTCCCGGCTGCGGTGCGGATGTGGAATCCGGCGTGTCCGACGCTGGTGATCTGCACGTGCTGTTCCTCCTAGGGGTTGCCGGTCCCCAGGGTAGTGGCCGGCGGATGGGGTGTCGTGGACGGCGGCCCCGGCGGGTGACCTGGGTCCTATTAGGTGGTGACGTCCCCGATGCAGTAGCCGGCCGAATTGCCCGAATCGGTCTCCCGCAGGGTGAGCGTGAAGGTGCGCGTGACCGTGCTGCCCGATGCGTCGGTGACCGGGGCGTCGACGGTGATGTAGTCGGCCGACAGCCACGCCGAGGTGAGCTGGTCGCCGCTGAAGCCGGTGATCGCGCCGAGCTCGTCCGGCTTCGCCGCGAGCGGGGCGGCCCCCCGCGCGCCGCTGCCGGTGGGGTCCCAGGCGGCGGGGGAGGCGGCGCACACCAGCGGGTGGGTGTCCTCGACATCGGCCGGGCTCAGCGGCTCGCCGATCTCGCGGGCCAGGTAGCGGCGCACGGTGTGGCGGGCGTCGGCGTCGTTGTACTGCACGCTCGCGCCCGCGGCGCCCACCCGGGGACAGGCGTAGCCGTCGGCCAGCAGCGCGCGTTCCACGGTCACCGAGACCGTGCCGTTCTCCCAGGTGACGGTATCGGCATCCGCGGTGCCCGGCTCGGCGAGCGCGGTCAGGATGGTCTGCGGGTACTGGTACATCTGGGCGACATTGCCCGGCGCCAGCGTCCAGCACTTCTCCTGGAGCTCGGCGGCGGTGGCGGTCTGCAGATCGGCCGCCCAACGGCGCAGCGCGGGCACCGCCTCCGGCACGCCCGCCACCTCGCCCACCTCGGGGGCGTCCTCGGGCACCGGCGGCAGCGCCGGGGTGGACGGCGCCGGTGCGGGAATGTCGGTGGGTTCGGCGGCCGCCGCGGCGACGGTCTCCTCGCCCGACGAGGTGGCGACGGCGGGCTCGTCGCCGGGGATGCCCGACACCGAGTCGCAGCCGGTGAGCGCCAGTGCGGCCGCGAGACCGCAGGTCAGGGCGATGCCGCCGCGGCGTGTCCGCCCCGCTCCGCGCGCTGGTGTCCGGTCGTGTTCCCTCGCGTGCGTGCGGGCACGTTCCACTTCGACGATCCTCTTTCGCTGGCAGGTGCGGCGGTGCCGGTGCGGCGGTGCGGCGACGCGGCTTCCGGCGGCGGCCGTTCCGGTCGGACGATGCTGCGACTACGCTAGCGGAATTGTGGAACCCGTCTACCGGACGATCATCGGCTTGGCCCGGACCGTCTTCTTCGCCCAGGGCCTGAAGTTCACCGTCACCGGCGCCGAGCACATCCCCGCGCGGGGTGGCGCCGTGATCGCGATCAACCACACCGGCTACATGGACTTCACCTACGCCGGCCTGCCCGCGCGCCGGGTGAAGCGCTACATCCGGTTCATGGCCAAGAAGGAGGTCTTCGACAATTCGATCTCCGGCCCGATCATGCGCGCGCTCAAGCACATTCCGGTCGACCGCGCGGCGGGCACCGACTCCTACAAGGCCGCCGTCGACTACCTGAAGCGCGGCGAACTGGTGGGTGTCTACCCGGAGGCGACGATCAGCCGCAGCTTCGAGATCAAGGAGTTCAAGTCCGGCGCCGCGCGCATGGCGATCGAGGCAGGCGTGCCGATCATCCCCACCGTCATCTGGGGCGCGCAACGGGTTTGGACCAAGGGCCATCCGAAGCGCCTGGGCCGCACCAACACTCCGATCTCCATCGCGGTGGGCGAGCCGATCCCGCCGAACCTGCCGCCCGCCGAGCTGACCGCGCTGCTGCGCTCGACCATGCAGCAGCTGCTGGCCGGGCTGCAGGAGAACTACGAGCACGAGCCCGGCGCCTACTGGGTGCCCGCCCGGCTCGGCGGCAGCGCGCCCACGCTGGAGGAGGCGAACGCCATGGACGCCGCCGAGATCGCCGAGCGCCAGGCCAGGCGAGGCGCCGCCGGGGACTGAGCGCTCCCGCCGATCGCACGTCCGTGACCAGCCGATTTTGTGCCGGGCACGCGGGCCGCTAGAGTTTCGGTTCGCACGGTCGGCGATGGCCGGGCACGCGGATGTAGCGCAGCTGGTAGCGCATCACCTTGCCAAGGTGAGGGTCGCGGGTTCGAATCCCGTCATCCGCTCCACACAGGCGGCCTGCGCCCCCTGCGGCAGGCCGCGCCACACTCGCGCACGCCGCGGCGGTACGCTGTCGTTCCGGGCTCGACAGCAGCGCATCCAGGAGTACTCCTATGGGTAAGGGCGAGAAGGTGTTCCCCTCGGCGGAGACACGAACCACCACTGTCGGCGTGCGCGTCCCCGCGCGCTACGACCAGCTCGTCATGCTGCGCGCACTGGCCGAGACCGTGGCGCTGATCGCCGATTTCGGCATCGACGAGGTCGCCGACATCCGCCTCGCCCTCGACGAGGTGGCCACCGCCCTGATGCAGGACGCGGTGACGGGCACCGACCTGGACTGTTCGATGACCTACGACGAGTCCTCGATGGACATCGCCGTCTCGGCGCACACGGTCTCCGAGGACGGCCCGGACCGCAACGGTTTCGGCTGGCACATCCTCACCACCCTCACCGACTCGGTGGGCGTCGACGTCGGTGCCCGCGACGACACCGGCGGATACCCGACCATTGTGCGGTTCCGCTGGTCGCGTGGGCGCGCCGATGCCTGAGGCCCCCGTCGATCCGGTGCAGCCGGAGGCCGGGGGCTACCAGGATCTGGGGCCCGAGTTCGCCGAGCTGGCCGCACTCGACGCGGACGATCCGCGTCGCCGCGCGTTGCGCGAGGAACTGATCCAGCGCTGCCTGCCGCTGGCCGAGCACATCGCGCGCAAGTTCAGCGGTCGCGGGGAGAACTTCGAGGACCTGCAGCAGATCGCCCGCGTCGGCCTGGTCGCCGCGGTGGACCGCTTCGACCACACCCAGGGCGCGCCGTTCCTCGCCTTCGCGGTGCCCACCATCATGGGCGAGGTGCGCAGGCACTTCCGCGACCACACCTGGTCGGTGCGGGTGCCGCGCAGGCTCAAGGAGCTGCAATCCACCCTCAACCCGGCCATCGAGACGCTGACCCAGCGGCTCGGCCGCATGCCGAGGGCGCGCGAGCTGGCCGAGGAGCTGGGCGTCGAGGTCACCGAGGTGACCCAGGCGCTGGTGGCGCGCAACGCCTACCAGACCTCCTCCATCGACGGCTCGGCGAGCAGCGAGGAGTCGGGAATGCCCGGGCTGGCCGAGACGCTCGGCGCGGAGGACCCCGAGTACGGCACGGTGGAGAACTATCTGGCGGTGCGCCCGTTGATCGCCGCCCTGCCCGAACGCGAGCGGCGGGTACTGGAAATGCGTTTCTTCCAGTCGATGTCGCAGGACCAGATCGCCCAGCAGCTGGGCTGCTCGCAGATGCAGGTCTCGCGCATCCTCTCGCGCACCCTCAAGAGCCTGCGCGAACAGGCCTTGCGCGACTGAATCGGGCCGAGCGCGAACGAGCCCGCCCCACCGCGGGCAGGGACGGGCTCGTGTGGCGCCGGTGCGGAACCGCTCGCGCGGGTGGGTCAGCGCGCGGCGCCCGCGGAGGTGAAGCCGCGCAGGCGCAGGCTGTTGCTCACCACGAAGACCGAGGAGAAGGCCATCGCCGCGCCGGCGAGCATCGGGTTGAGCAGTCCGGCCATGGCCAGCGGGATCGCGGCCACGTTGTAGGCGAACGCCCAGAACAGGTTGCCCTTGATGGTGGCCAGCGTGCGCCGCGAGAGCCGGATGGCGTCGACGGCGGCGCGCAGGTCGCCGCGCACCAGGGTCAGGTCGCCCGCCTCGATCGCCACGTCGGTGCCGGTGCCCATGGACAGTCCGAGGTCGGCCTGGGCGAGTGCGGCGGCGTCGTTCACGCCGTCGCCCACCATGGCCACGACCTTGCCCTGCTCCTGTAGCCTGCGCACCACATCGGCCTTCTCCTGCGGCAGCACCTCCGCGATCACCTCGTCGATGCCGACCTCGTCGGCGACGGCGTGGGCCACGGCGGCGTTGTCGCCGGTCACCATGATCGGGGTCAGCCCGAGCCCGATCAGCTGCGAGATCGCCTCGGCCGAGGTGGGTTTCACCGCGTCGGCCACCACCAGCAGGCCACGCGGCACCAGCGGGGCGTCCCCCTCGCCGTCCCTGTCGTCGCCGTCCCTGTTGTCGCCGTCCCTGTCATCGCCGCTGTTCCTGTCCTCGCCGCCGTCCCAGGCGATCGCCACGGCGGTGCCGCCCTCCTGTTCGGCGGCCGCCAGCGCCTCGGCCAGCGTGCCGGTCAGCGGCAGGCCGCGTTCGGCCAGCAGCCTGGCCCGGCCGACCAGTACGCGCCTGCCCGCCACCGTGCCCTCCACCCCGAGGCCGGGCAGGTCAGCGAATTCGGTGACCTGGGCCGGCTCGCCGGTCCGCGCCCGCGCGGCCTCGGCGATGGCGCGGGCGATGGGGTGGCCGGAGGAGTGCTCCAGCGCGCCCGCCACCGCCAGCACCTGGTCGGCGTCCTCGCCCTCGGCGGGGATCACCCGGCGCAGTGCCATCCTGCCGGTGGTCACGGTGCCGGTCTTGTCCAGCAGGATGGTGTCCACCCGGCGGGTCGATTCCAGCACCTCCGGGCCCTTGATGAGCACGCCGAGCTGGGCGCCGCGGCCGGTGCCGACCAGCAGCGCGGTCGGGGTGGCGAGGCCGAGGGCGCACGGGCAGGCGATGATGACCACCGCCACGGCGGCGGTGAAGGCCGCCGCCACCGAGCCGCCGGTGCCCAGCCAGAAGCCGAGCGTGGCGACCGCCAGCGCGATGACCACCGGCACGAACACCCCGGAGATCCGGTCGGCCAGCCGCTGGGCCTGGGTCTTGCCGGTCTGTGCCTGCTCGACCAGCTGGGCCATCCTGGCCAGCTGGGTGTCGGCGCCGACCCTGGTGGCCCGCACCACCAGCCTGCCGCCCACGTCGACCGTGGCGCCGGTGACCGGATCGCCGACGCCGACCTCCACCGGCGCGGACTCGCCGGTGAGCATGGAGGCGTCGACCGCGGAGGCGCCCTCGATCACCACGCCGTCGGTGGCGATCTTCTCGCCGGGGCGCACCACGAACTCGTCGCCGACGGCCAGCTGTTCGATCGGGATGAGGTGCTCGGCGCCGCCGCGCCGGACGGTCACCTCCTTGGCGCCCAGTTCCAGCAGCGCGCGCAGCGCCGCGCCCGCCGTGCGCTTGGAGCGCGCCTCGAAGTAGCGGCCCGCCAGCAGGAAGGTGGTGACGCCGGCGGCGGCTTCCAGGTAGATGTTGCCGCTGCCGTCGGTCCTGGCGATGGTGAACTCGAACGGGTGCGTCATGCCCGGCGTGCCCGCCGTGCCGAGGAACAGCGCGTACAGCGACCAGCCGAAGGCGGCCAGCGTGCCGATGGACACCAGGGTGTCCATGGTGGCCGCGCCGTGGCGCAGGTTCGCCCAGGTGGCCCGGTGGAACGGCCAGGCGCCCCAGATCACCACCGGCGCGGCCAGCGTCAGCGACAGCCACTGCCAGTACTCGAACTGCCAGGCCGGGACCATGGCCAGCGCGATCACCGGGGTGCTCAGCGCCGCCGAGACGATCAGCCGCTGCCGCAGCGCGTCGGCCGGGTCGGCGGGCTCGGCCCGCGCGGTCGCGGCCTCGGCCGTGGCGGGCGGCGGGGGCAGCTCCGCGGTGTAGCCGGTGGCCTCGACCGTGGCGACGAGGTCCTCGGCGGTGACCTCCCCGGTGACCTCGACGGTGGCCTTCTCGGTGGCGTAGTTGACCGTCGCGGTGACCCCGTCGAGCCGGTTCAGCTTCTTCTCGATGCGGTTGGCGCAGGACGCGCAGGTCATGCCGCCGATGCGTAGTTCGATCAGGCGGGGCGCCTGTTGGTCGAGGGTGGATGCGGTGCTCATTGGGTGCTCCGTAGGGGAGGGGCGGCGTGGCGGGGGCTCAGTGGCCGTGTCCGCCGTGCCCGCCGTCGGGGGTGCCGCTGGGGGTGGCGCCCGGTGTGCCCGCGCTCGGGGTGGCGGGCGCGCCGGTCTCGCCTGCCGGGCCGGGCTGATCCGGGTAGGGGACCGACACGGTGAACTCGGCGGTGCGCACCTCGCCGCGGTGCTTGAAGTCCAGGTAGAGGCGATAGTCGCCGGGGCTGGGGGCCGTCACGGTGAAGGTGATACCCGGTCCGGCCGGGGTCTCGCCGTCGCCGGGGTGGCCCTCGGGGTGCACGTGCAGATAGGCCAGGTCGGCGGCGCGCAGCGCGACCAGGTGGCCGTACGCGCCGAGATAGGGCTCGAGGTCGGTGACCGGCTGCCCGTCGCGGGCGACCGACAGGGTGACCGTGGTGGCGGCGCCCGCGGTGACCGTGCCGTCCAGGGTGACGGTGTACTCGCCGACGGTGGCGGTGGTGGCCGGTGGCGGCAGCGGCTTCGGATCGGAGGTGCCGGCCACCAGCAGGTCGGCGCCGAGGGTCAGGTTCTGCCCGCCCTCGGGGACGAAGTCGGCGAAGACCCGGTAGGCGCCGGCGCGGGCCAGATCGACCGGGACCGTCCAGGCGCCGTCCCGCCCGAGCGTCGGGTGTACGTGCTGGAAGCCGGTCAGGTCGCGGCGGACCAGGATCAGGTGCAGGTCTTTGTCGTGGCTGGGGGTGTAGCGGGTGAGGGGTTCGCCCCGCTCGTCGAGGACGCGCAACCGCAGCGTCGCCTCGGCGTCCGGCCGCATCAGCGGGTTCTCCAGGTCGAGGGTGTAGCCGCCGTGGGGGGGGCGCCGGCCCCCGGGGCGGGTGTGGGGTGCGGTGGGGGGCGGGTGGTCGACGGGCGAACCCTGGCCCCCCGCCCCCCGGGGGGGTTTGGTGGG
>NZ_JARWRU010000045.1 GCF_029867845.1 Nocardia farcinica
CTTTCGGCCGGGCCAGAAATCGGCCCACGGGGGGTTGGGGGTGGGTGTAATCCCCCACTAGGGCCCCCCCGGGGGGGGGGTCGCCTCGGGGGGCCCCGACGACGGCGGTGCGGAAGACGTCGCCTGGCGCCACACCGACGCCCTGGTACAGCTCGCGCTCGAGGCCGATGAGGGTGTCGGCCATCAGCCAGTAGACGCGGTCCCAGGCGGCGGCGATCTCGGCGGTGACCACGTCGGCGCCGAGCACCTCGACGATCGCGGCGAACAGGTGCTCGTGGACCACCGGGTACTGCTCGGCCACCACGCCCAGGGAGGCGTGCTTGTGGCCGATGCGCGAGAGCAGCGCGCGCGGATGCGGCAGCGCCGGGTCGACCAGGTGGGTGGCGAAGGTGGCGATCGAGGCGGCCAGCGCACGCTGCTGCGCGCCCTGGGCCTGGTTGCCGCGGTTGAACACGTTGGCCAGCAGCTCGGGATGGGCGCCGAACATCCGGCGGTAGAAGGTCTTGGTGATGTCGTCGATGTTCTCCGCGATCACCGGAAGCGTCGCACGGACCACTTCGGCGTGGTGGGGCTCCAATTCCGCGGGGGTGTCCAGCGCCGAGGGCAGCAGGGTGGTCATGTGGGGTCTCCTCGTCGAGATTCCAGCGTGGGCTCGAAATGTGCCACTGCATCGACGGTAACCAATTCACGCCGTCGAAATCGACTCGGGCAGCGGTGAGTTCAATTACGCACGATCGTGCGGATTTTGTCGGCCGAAACACGTGCTCAGCTGCGGTTTTTCGGGCACGAGAGATCATCACCGAGGGTAGCGAGGAATGGCGCGCTGGATAATTACCAGCACGCGATGTGCGTTCGCACAGCAGCGCACGATCCATTTTCCGATATTCGGCGAGATCGAATTCGAACGGAACGGCGCGCCGAATTACGACGCGCCGGAACACCGAGAATTATCGGGTGAGCGCCCCGGGCATTTCCGGCATGTACAACATGCGGACGGTGCGCTCGTCGACGAGATCGGCGAGCGCGTAGTTGTCCAGTTCCCGGTAGAACGTCTCCTGCGCCCTGGCGAGCATGCGCCGCAATTTGCAGGCGGCCGCGAGCGGGCAGGGATGTTCACCGGCGCAGTCCACCACCTCCGAGGCGCCCTCGAGTCCGCGTACGATCTGGCCGACCGTCGCCGTGCGACCGCGTTCGGTGAGGAAGATGCCGCCGGTGCGACCGCGATGGGAGTCGACGAACCCCAGCTCGGCCAGCTTGGTCACCGCCTTGGCGACGTAGTGCTCGGAAGCGTTGACCTGTTTGGCGACGAGACGGACGGTGACCCGTTCCTCGGCGGCGCCACCGACGGCCAGGCGCATCATCGCCCGCAGGCCGAGATCGGTGAACCGGGACAACTGCATGGAGGCAGCATACGTAATTCCGCCTCGCGGAGGCGAATTATCCGGGGCCACTATCACGGAGTTCACAGCGCACCGCCCCGACGGCGTCCGCTCAGCCCACGTCCTCGGCGGCCTCCTCGACCGGCGCCAATCCCCGCTCGGTGAGTTCGAGCCTGCGGGTCACCCCGATCGCGTCGAGGAAGCGCGGATCGTGGCTGACGACGATCAACGCGCCCTCGAAGCCCGCCAGCGCCTCGGTGAGATGACGCAGGCTCGGCAGATCGAGATTGTTGGTCGGCTCGTCGAGCAACAGCAGCTTCGGCGCCGGCTCGGCCAGCAGCAGCATCGCCAGCGCCGCCCGCAGTCGTTCACCGCCGGACAGCGCCGCGGCCGGGACGTCGGCGGCGGCGCCGCGGAACAACAGCCGGGCGAGCTGGGCGCGGATTCGCACCGGCGGCGCGTCCGGGGCCGCGGCGGCGATATTGTCGAAGACGCTCAGCCGCGGGTCGAACAGGTCCAGCCGCTGCGGCAGCAGCCGCCACGGGACGGCGGGCGGCTCGGCCGCGATGCGCTTCAGCAGTGTCGTCTTGCCCACCCCGTTGCGGCCGGTGAGCGCGATCCGCTCCGGGCCGACGACCCGCAGGCTCACCCGCCGCCCGGGATCGGCCGCGCCGCAGACCAGTTCGGCATCGGTCAGCGCGAGCACGTCCTGTCCCGGATGCACCCTGGTGCCGGGCAGGTCGAGGCGGATGTGCCGATCCGCGCGCACCGTCTCCTCGACCTCGCGCAGATGCTCGTTGGCCGCCTCCAGGCGGTCGATCTGGGTGTTGCGCAGCTTGCCCGCCGACTCCTGGGCGGCGCGCTTACGGGCGCCCGCCAGGATCTTCGGCATGTTCTCGGCCGCCTTCTCCCCCGTGCGCCTGCGGCGGTCCAGCTTGATCCTGGTCTCGGCCAGTTCTTTCGCCTGCCTGCGCACATCGTTACGGGCCGTGCGCAGGGCGGCCGCGGCGGCCTGCTGCTCCACGGCGAGTTGCTCCTCGTAGGCGGTGTAGTTGCCGCCGTACACCCGCAGCACACCCTCGCGTAGTTCGGCGACGGCGTCGACGCGCTCGAGCAGTTCGCGGTCGTGGCTGACTGCGAGGACGGTACCGGCGAAGTGGTCTACCACCTCGTAGAGGTGTTGGCGCGCCACGTGATCGAGATTGTTGGTCGGTTCGTCGAGCAGCAGCACTTCCGGGTCGCCCAGCAGCTGGGCGGCCAGCCCGAGCAACACGGTCTCGCCGCCGGACAGCGAATCCAGGCGGCGGTCGAGGGCCGCGGCCGAGTCGGCGAGATGGGCGAGACCGAGCCGGGCCAGCAGGGCCACCGCTCGTTCCTCGACGTCCCAGGCGGTGCCGATGACGTCGAAATCCTCGTCGGCGGCCGCGCCCGCCTCGACCCGGTGCAGGGCGGCCCTGATCCGGTCGATGCCGAGCAACTGGTCGACGCGCTGGTCATCGGCCAGGCCGAGATCCTGGCGCAGGTGGCCGAGTCGGCCGCGCACGGTGATCGAGCCCCGCAGCGGGCGCAGTTCGCCAGCGATCAACCGGAGCAGGGTGGATTTGCCCGCGCCGTTCACGCCGGCCAGGCCGATGTGGCCGGGACCGAGGTCGCCGTCGAGGCCGTCGAAGACCGGGGTGCCGTCCGGCCAGGAGAACGTGAGATCGGAAAAGGACACAGAGGTCATGGCTCGTCCTCGGAAGGTCGCGTCGTGGACGCGGCGCGCGAACGCGGGCCGCACGAGAGCGCCTCAGAGGTGCACCATGGCTCCGATCGTCGGGGGCAGGACCCGATCGACGATACCGGCGGCACCGCGATGCCGCCAGCGAATAGTCCGCTCGGCGGGCTGCTCCAGGACTCAGGACAGCCGGACGATGGAGGTGAGCGGGTAGTCGCCCTGCACGGCGCGACCGCCCAGCGCCTCCAGCTCCAGCACCACGGCCGCGGCGGCCACGTGCGCGCCCGCCTCCTCGAACAGCGCCGCCGCGGCGGCGAGGGTGCCGCCGGTGGCCAGCACATCGTCGAGCAGCAGCACCGAGCGGCCGCGCAGATCCACCCCGTTGCCCGGGATCTCCAGGGCGGCCGAACCGTATTCGAGCTTGTACTCGCGGCTGATCACCGGCGGCGGCAGCTTGCCCGCCTTGCGCACGGCGAGCACGCCGGTGCCCAGCAGCGCGGCCACGCCTGCGCCGAGCAGGAAGCCCCTGGCGTCGACGCCGGCGACCAGGTCGGCGTCGGGGGCGCAGGCGGCCAGCGACTCGATCACCGTGCGGAAGCCGTCGGGGTCGGCGAAGACCGGCGTCAGGTCGGCGAAACGCACTCCGGGCGTGGGGAAATCGTCGTGCCAACGGGTGAGGCGCTCGACCTGCGCGGCCGCGGCGGCGGTGCGTTGGGCCGCCTGCTGAGCGGACTCCGTTGCCGCGTGCTTGCTCATCGAATCCTCCGTGGTCGTGTCCGACATCCCGTGCTCGTCGATCCCTGTCAGCGCGTGAGCACCCAGCGGTCCATGTTCCAGCCGGTGCCGCCCTGAGTCGGTCCGGCCACCCCGTGGCGCAGGCCGTTGCCGAAGGCGATGACCCGCGGGGTGGCGAACAGCGGAATGCCCGGCATCTCCGCCCACAGCAGGTTCTCGGCCTCGGTCAGCAGATTCAACTGCGTGGTCGAATCGGTGTCGGCGGCCAGCTGATCGACGATCGCATCGTATCGGCCGTTGCCGAACCGGCCGAAATCGACGCCGCTGCCGGTCCGCCACGCGCTGGTGGCGGCCACCCCGGTCAGTGAGCCCGCCGGACCGGGCGCGCCCGCCGTGCTCGCCAGGATCGCGTCGACACCACCGTCGGTGAGCTGGTTCGGCCGGAAGTCGGTCGCGCCCGCGTCGACCACGGTGATGCCCGCCGCCTTGCAGGATTCGGCGATCGCGGCCACCGTGCGCGCGCGCCGCTCGTCCGGCGCGAGATAGCCGATGCGAACCACCGGGTCGGCCACGCCCGCGAAACCGGACTTGGCGGCATTGGTGTCGGTCACCTCGAACGGCCCGGCCGCGGCCGCCGTCGACGCCCCGTAGTACAGCGAATCCTGCTGCGTGATCAGCGAATTCAACGGGCCTGCGCCCAACCCGGTGCTCGGCACGTCGGCTGCCTTGCCGAGCTCGTTGTACAGCGCCTGCCTCGGCACACAGTGCGCGAAACCGCGACGGGCGGCGGGCGAGCCGAAAACGCCGCCGGAGGCGAGGATCAGCTGCTCGGCGCCGCGGCCGGGCACGGTGCCCGAGGAGAACCCGTCGAGGTTCAGCTCGGCGACCGAGCCGGCGCCCACGTCGAGCACGCTGATCGAGTTGTCCTCGACCTTGGCCTTCAGGTCGGTGGTCTTGTCGAACACCGCGATCCGGCCGGTCTCCGGGGCGTTGCCCCACCAGCGTTCGTTGGCGACGAGCACCAGGCCGTCCTCGGGGGTGAAGGACTCCACGCGGTACGGCCCCGATGAGGGGAACCGGGCCGGGTCGAGTTCGCCCTGGGTCAGCGTCCAGCCGTTGTTCCAGAAGTCGGCGAGCTTGCCGATCGCCTCCCGGTCGCCGTCCTGCACCGCCGAGACCACGCCGGCCACGCCCGTCTCCCTGGCGGCGACGTGCGAGGGCATCAACTCCCCGGCGGCGAACAGGGTCCGCCACGGCAGGTAGCGGCGGTCCGGGCGGAACACCACAGTGGCGTCCTTGGAGCCCGGCTGGCAGTCGATCCGCTCGATGTCGCGATAGCCCGCGGTGTCGGCGGCGTCGAACAGCGGCACCGGGCCGTCGGTGAACCGTCCGCTGCGGGCCGCCCAGGTGAACACCAGGTCGTCACAGGAGGTCGGCACGCCGTCGGAGTACACCCCGTCCGGGTTGAGCCGGTACTGGATGGTCTGCGACTCGCCCGGCACCTCCTTGGCGGTGCCCACATCGGTGTCGGCGACCTGCTGGCCGTCCGGGCCGGTGTAGAAGAAGCCGGTCAGCACCCGCTGGAACACCGCCGCCGACCCGCTGCTCGCGCCGAGCGTGGTGCCGCCGTTGTAGGTGGTGATCACCGCGTCGACGCCGTAGCCGATGGAGGACACCTGGCTCTGACCGGAACATCCGGTCGCGAGCCCGGCCGCCAGAGCGAGCGCGGTGCCCGCCCCCGCCAGCCGGACGGCGGCGCTGCGTGGCTTTCGCATGGAACGAGACCCCTTGTCTGCTCGGTCCGCGGGTGTGGCCC
>NZ_JARWRU010000046.1 GCF_029867845.1 Nocardia farcinica
CCCGGGCGCCCCCCCCCCCCCCTATCACCCCGGGCCCGGCGGTTATCCCAACCCCCGGGGGGCCCCGGTTCTGGGTGGCGGGGCGCGCGGGGTCCGGGGTTGCTGACCGCGCCCTCGGCCGCTTCGGCCCACTCGCGCCACTGCTTGGCCTGTTCGCGCGCCTGCTCGGCGTCGCGGGTCCGGCCGGCGGCTTCGGCTTTGGCGGCCTGCTCCTCGAAGTGGGCGACCTTCTCCCTGAACTGCGCGGCCCGCGCCATGGCCTCCGGGTCGGTGCGCCGCCACTGTTCGTCGACGGCCTCGCGGACACGCTTCTCGATGGCGCGCAGCTTGCCCTCGAGCTCGTGCATCCGGTCGCGCGGCACCTTGCCGATGGCCTCCCAGCGCTCCTGCAGCTCGCGCAACCCGGCGCGGGCGGCATCGAGATCCTGCTCGGGATCGAGGTGGGCGTAGGCGGCCAGCAGCTCCTCCTTGGCGGCGGCGTTGGCCTCGAACTCCGCCTCGCGCTCGGAGACGGCGGCGTTGCGCGCGGCGAAGAAGACGTCCTGGGCGCTCTTGAACCGCCGCCACAGCGCCTCGTCGGCCTCGCGCGGCGCGCGGCCGGCGGCCTTCCACTCGCTGAGCAGCTCGCGGAAGATGGCGGCGGTGCCGGTCCAGTCGGTGGAGTCGGAGAGTTCCTCGGCCCGCACGCACAGCTCTTCCTTGCGCGCCTTGGCGGCGGCGCGCTCACGGTCGAGTTCGGCGAAGTGCGCGCCGCGCCTGCGGTTGAACGCCTCGCGCGCCTTGGAGTAGCGCTTCCACAGCGCGTCGTCGACCTTGCGGTCGACCCCGCGGATGGTCTTCCACTCCTCGAGGATCTCGCGCAATCGGTCGCCCGCCTGCTTCCACTGGGTGGACTCGGCGGCGATCTGCTCGGCCTCGGCACACAGCGCTTCCTTGCGCTCGGTGTGCTCGTGGCGGGCGCGCTCCTTCTCCTCCCTGGCGTGCGCGGCGGCTTCCTCGGAATGTTCGGTGATGGCCCGCAGGCGCTGCGCCAGCGACTCGATGTCGCCGATGACGGCGGCGGTGGGCAGCGATTCGGCGAGGCGGATCGCCTCGGCCTTGGTCTTGCGGGCATCGGCGCCCGCGGCCAGCCGCGCCTCGAGCAGGGCCAC
>NZ_JARWRU010000047.1 GCF_029867845.1 Nocardia farcinica
GGGGCGGGGCGGCCGCCCCGCCCCCCCCCGGCCCCCCCCACCCCCCCCCCCCACCTCCTCGCCTATGTGCTGCGGGGGGCTAGGCCCGCGGCCGCGTAACCCGGGCGGGTGGGCGGGGAAGCCGGTCGGCCGGGCGCGGAGACCGGCCCGCGGGGCGACGCCGGGCCGGACCCCTCGCCGGACTTCCTGCGCTTGTTCGACGAACCCGCGCACCGGCTGTGAGCGGCCCGCGCCGGGGATACGCTGGCTCCGGCGGCCAGGCGCCGGACCCACGATCACCACACGAGCACACCGGAGGAACGATGGCACGCAGCCGACATCCCACCGACGAGGAACTGCGCCGCAATTTCGAGCGGGAGCTGGCCTCGGTGACCAGCGGGGGCGGACTGCGCTCCGAGACCGGCCTCGACGTGCAGACCGATGCCGCGCTCATGGCCATCGCCGTCGCGTATCCGGCGGTGTCGGAGGAACTGGTGCGCGCGGCGCGGGCGGCCTTCGCCGGTCAGCTCGACGGGTCGAACGCCGCCGCCCGCCGCGCGGAACTGCGACGGATGATCGAGGAGCACAATCGCCGCGAGCGCGGGTGAACGGCGGTGCGGGGGCACTCGTCCGCGACCGCGGCCGCGGCCGCTGTGTCAGGATGGTGACACACCAGGCACGGCATCGTGCGCGCCGTCGTGCTGCGATCTCGGTGCGCGGATGAGGAGACAACGGCGACGTGACCAACCCGGACGAGCAGGCCCCGGCACCCTCCGACCGCGCTCCGGTCGACGAGGTGGCGGCGGGAAACTCCGAAACACAAGCGGGAGAAGAGTTCCTGCGGGAGTTCATGCGCGGCTTCACCGACGAGAACGATGATCCAGACGTCGGATTCACCCTCGTCGAGGGCGAGGCCGACGAGGAACCGGAGGATCCGGCCGAGCGCGCCAAACAGATCAACCACTCGATCGCCCGCGAGCTGGCCGCACTCGGGCCCGCGGGCTGGCAACGGCTGCGCGCGGTGTTCGTGTGCACCGCGCCCGCCCAGCTCGCCGAGGTGGTCTACACCGACGACCGGGACGGCGTTGCGCGCGTGCAGCCCCCGGATTCGGTGCTGGCGGCGGTCCGTGAGCAGCGCGATCTGTCGGCCCGGCTCAGCGACGGACCGTGGTGGCGATTGCTGATCACCCTAACCAGAGAGGGTGCGCTCGAGGTCGACTACGACTACGGCGACGAACCGTTCCCCGACGAGCACCTGTTCGCGCCGGAGGTCTACCGCGCCGATCTGGAGGCCTATCCCCGCGACCGGCTGCCGGTGTGGCTGGCGGCCTATCTCGGGCACGGCGGCAGGCAGGTGCGCACCGCGCGGCACGCTGCGGTCCAGGCGCGGGCCGACCGCGCGAACGGGACGCGAGCGGTGATGTCCGACAACGATTTTCCCGACATGCCGGTGATGTGGGCGCGCTGGGCGGTGATGGCGGCGGCCTTCGTGGCCATCGGATCACAGTGGGGCCCAAGGGTGTTGCCCGCGCTCGGCTGGTTCGAGGGGGCGCGGCGCGGTGGCAGCACGCTCTACGTGCTGCCCGGCGGCCGGGCCGTGCTGTCCGGCGGCGTCTGGGATGCCCCCGAACTCGACGCGGTGTACAACGACGGCGAACCGATGCCCGGGCTCTACGCCGGCGCGCCCTCGTGGGTCGCGAGTCCGGTGCTCAATCCCCGTGCGGCCAACGGGATGCTGTCGTTCTGCTATTGGTGGGAGGGCGGGCGCTGGTATCGCGGCCAGTCGCCGCCCGCCGCCCGGCTCAGCGACGCCGTGCCGGGGATCTGGACCGAGGAGACCGTGATCGACGTGATCTGCGGCATGCTCCCCGACGTGGGCGCCCGGGAGCGCACCGCGGTGGCGGATCTGCTGTCCGCGGCGGAGGTCGGGCTCGTCACCCGGGCGACGTTGGCCGACATCTTCGCCGACGCCGACGCCTACGACATCGACAGTGCCTACTACCAGCTCGAACTGGCGGGTGTCACGGTGACGCTGCCGGAGCCGATGCCGGAGGCCGACGCCATCGAATCCGTGCGCAGGCACCTGGCCGACAGCGACACCGACATCACCGGCTTCCCGCTGGATCGGCTGCGCGCCGAGCGATTCAGCGTGGGCTGGATGGTCTATCTGCCGACCGAGCCGGGCGAGATCGCCATCGGCCGCGCGCTGTTCTACGTCGGCGACGACGGGGTGCTCGAACAGTCCTCGTCCTCGGTGGCGCCCGCGCGCTACATCGCCGATTTCGAGGAACGATTCCGGCGCAGGCACGGCGTGATCGACGCGTGACGTGCCGCAAAACGGCCACCGTGAAAGAGTTTTCGAGATGTTCACGCGCGGGCAATGTGCGGGCTGTGCGATCATTGTCTCCGAAGTCTGTCGAAAGAACACGGGGTTCGCGCATGGCGGGACGGTTCGAGAACTACGAGGAGAAGCTCCGCGCGGCGGGGGAGGACACCGGCAAGGTCCATCGCACGGTGAGCGGGCTCGCGGCGGCCGTGGAGGCGGCGATGTCCGTCGGTCCGGCGGCGTGGGGGCCCGACAAGTTCGGCGCCCGGTTCGCCGAGGGCGACGACGGATTCAAGGCCTCGATGAAGAAGATGCTGACCGGCACCAAGAACATGGCCAAGTCCTTCGAGTCCATGTCCGACGGGCAGTACCGGGCCGCCGACGCGGTCCACAACTACGAGCAGGCCTCGACCGAGAACTTCCGTAGCCGCTAGTTCACACCACATCAGGATGCGCGGCCGATACCGTGCGTGGTGAGTTCGAGCGTGGAAAGGGCGGTATGGCAGGCGAGTACGACGAGCGCGACATGGGGTCGGTCATCGACGCCTTCCACGATCAGCTGCGCGCGATCGCCGAGGCGCAGCAACAGCGCGTCCGGCTCACCGCGACGGCCACCTCGCGCGACAAACTGGTCACCGTCACGGTCAACGCCAACGGCATCGTCATCGAGACCCGGTTCGCCTCGGGCATCGAGCGGTTGAGCTACGACGAGATCGCCGCGACCGTGACCAGGACCGCCCAACAGGCCGCCGCCGACGTGGCCGAGAAGACCGCCGCCCTGATCGCGCCGATCGCCCGGCGGCGCGAACGGCTGCCCAAGCTGTCTGAAGTCATCGAGGGCATGCCCGACTTCGAAACCGACATTCCCTTGGAACCGCCGGTTTCCATCGCACCGCCGGACGCGTCCGAACGCGGGGCGGCGGAGCAGGAAGCGGCGATGACCTTCCGCGATGTGGAGGAGATCGACCACGAGCGCACCGCCCGGCCGCGGCCCGGGGTCGTCGATCCCAGCTGGTAGCGCGCGGGCGGGGCGGTTATGGCGATCATGATCCCCAGCTGGCTGCACTGGCTGGAGTGGGTGGCGGGCAGTGACTGGCCCGAGGGAAACGAGGATCTGCAGCGGGAACTCGGCGAAGCGATCGCCGAAGTCGGCAGAAATCTGCGCGAAACGGCGATCCCCGAGGCCGAGACGGCGATCCGGTCCCTGCTGATCGCCTATCCCGACGGTGACGGCAAGGAGAAGATCCAGCAGGAGCTGAACAAGCTGATCGCCGGCGACGGATCGCTGGATTCGCTGGCCAAGGTTTTCGACAAGATGGCCGAATCGGCCACCGATTACGCCGGGCAGATCCGCGCCGCCAAACTGAACGTGATCTTCTCGCTGGCGTGGCTGGCGGCCGAACTGGCCTACGCCGCTTTTCTCGGCCCCGGCGCGCCGTTCGCGCAGGCGGGCGCGCTGGCTGCCACCCAGACCGCGATCCGCTGGCTCGGCGGCGCCCTGCTGAACCGGATCACCTCCATCGTCGGGCGGATGGCGATCTCCCGCGCGGCCCAGGACATCGTGATCAAGGTCGTCTACGAGATCGTCCAGGAGGCGATCGTCGAGGTGCTGCAGGGCACCATCCAAGAGGTCGGCGTGCAGGGCCTCAACATGGCGCAGGGCTACCAGGACAAGATGGACTGGAACGCGGTCGGCCAGAACGCGATCATCTCCGCGATCGCCGGCGGCGCGGGCGGCGGCGCCGGTTTCGGTTTGCACAATCTGATGGGGCGCACCGGGCTCGCCGACAGCGGCTTGCAGGGACTGCTGAGGGGCAGTGTCGTCGGCGCCGGGGCGGGACTGGCGGGCGCGGGCGCCGCCTGGGTGTCGACCGGCGCGCTCACCGGGAACTGGGAACTCGATCCGCGCATGCTGACCGGCGGCGCGCTGTCCGGGATGGGGCCGAGCGCGATCTACGGCTGGCGCGGGTCGTCCGATTTCGCGGGCGGTCCGATGGGCAACACCCGGACCCCGACGATCAACATCGGCACCATGCCCGGTGGGCCGGACGGCCCCATGCCCGGTGGGCCGGACGGCACGATGCCCGCGGGCGCGGGCGACCCGGCGACGAATCCGTCCGCCGCCTCGCCCAACGCACCGACCACCTCGCCCAACGCACCGACCACCTCGACCAACGGACAGACCACCTCGCCGAACGGCGTCACCTCCGCGTCGGCCGCGCCGGGCAGCGAGACACAGGCAGGCGCCGGGAGCCGCGATACGGGCGCCGCGCAGAACAACGGCAACGGCGCGGGCCAGGCGCAGCCCAGCGCCCCCGGCAGCCCCGCCGCGGCGTCTTCGGGCGATCGTGGCGATTCCGGTGGCGGCGATTCCTCCGGGGGCAACTCTTCCGGTGGCGATGCCCGCGCGGGCGGTGAGCAGGGCGGCGCCGGGGATCGTTCGTCCGGCGCCGGTGACCGCTCGTCGGCCGAAGCCGACTCCGGCGGTTCCGCCGATCGCGGGTCCGGCGCCTCGGAGCCGTCCACGCAGTCCCGCGACGACACGAGCACGTCGAGCACGACCGCGGACAGCGCGCGCCCGGCGAACACTCCCGACGGCACTCACCCGGTGCCCGCGGCGCCGATCACCGCCGACTCCACGGGGACCGGCCTCGGCGCGACGAATGTCTCGGTGCCACAGACCGATTCGACCGGCGTCTCGGACGGATCGGCCCCTGGCGGCACCGGGCCGGTGGCCACGCCCGCCGCGGCGGCTCCTTCGGTC
>NZ_JARWRU010000048.1 GCF_029867845.1 Nocardia farcinica
GCGCCCCCTGGGCCTGGGGGGTGCCGCCCCCCGCCCCGCCCCCTCCCCCCCCCCCGCCCCGCGCGGGCCGCACGGGACGCTCTGGCAGGGCACATTCGGGCGGATGCTGAAGATCGCGGCGCCGCACGTCGGCGGCTAACGCACCACGACCATCGGGCAGGCCACGGTGTGCAGCAGGGCGTTGCTGACCGAGCCGAGCAGCATGCCGGTGAAGCCGCCGCGGCCTCGGCTGCCGACGACCAGCAGTTGCGCGCTCGCGGCGGCCGCGTGCAGGGCGGGCACCGGGCGGTCGGAGACCACGACGCGCCGGATGGCGACCTCCGGGTACTGCTGTTCGTATCCGGCGAGGCGTTCGGCCAGCACCGCTTCCTCCGTGGTTCGGACGGCCGCCCAGTCGGCGGGGATGGTGACGGCGCCCGCGTCGCACCAGGCGTGCACGGCGATCAGGTCGACCTCGCGGCGCGACGCCTCGATCAGGGCGAATTCCACAGCGGCCACGCTGTGTTCGCTGCCGTCGACGCCGACGACCACCGGTGCGCGGCGCGCGACGGCGTCGGTGGCCGAACTGTCGTGGACCACCGCGACCGGGCACCTGGCGTGCCGCACCACCGCGGTGGTGACCGAGCCGAGCATGCCGGGCAGGTAGACGCCGGAGCCTCGGCTGCCCAGCGCGATGACGCGGGCGCGGGCCGAGCGGTCGAGCAGGGCGGGGATCACCAGGTCGGGGCAGATCTCGGTGGTGACGGTGAGCTCCGCGTCGGCGGCTTCGGCTGCGATCCCGGCGGCCTCGGCGACCACGCGTTCGGCCTCGGCGCGCCGCCGGGTCCGTTCGGCCTCCGACAGGGTGCGGGTGGGGCCTGCGCAGTCGTCGGTGGAGGCGAACACGTGCAGCGGGGCGTCGTGCAGCGCGGCGGTGGCCCCCGCCCAGGCGGCCCCGGGGCCCGCCGGCCGGGCGCCCTCCACCCCGACCACCCCCGGCGCCGCCCCCCCCGTGTGGGCAGCCCCCAAAGTTAGTATAAGCCCCCCCCCC
>NZ_JARWRU010000049.1 GCF_029867845.1 Nocardia farcinica
GGCGGCCGCGCTCATGGGCATCCAGGCCATCAAGGGCGTCGAGGTCGGGGACGGATTCGAGACCGCGCGCAGGCGCGGCAGCCAGGCCCACGACGAGATGCGTCCCGGACCGGACGGCGTGCTGCGCTCCACCAACCGCGCCGGCGGCCTCGAGGGCGGCATGACCAACGGCGAGGCGCTGCGGGTGCGGGCGGCGATGAAACCCATCTCCACGGTGCCGCGCGCGCTGTCGACCGTCGACATGTCCACCGGCGACGAGGCCGTCGCCATCCACCAGCGTTCCGACGTGTGCGCGGTGCCCGCCGCGGGCGTGGTCGCCGAGACCATGGTCGCTCTCGTGGTCGCCCAGGCCGTGTTGGAGAAGTTCGGCGGCGATTCGCTCGCCGAGACCGTCGCCAACATCGGCAGCTACCTCGAGCGGATCAACTCCCGCCCACACGTCCCGGCGGACAGTCGGGCGCGATGACCGCGCCGACCCACCCGCGGCCGCGAGTGGTGCTGGTCGGACCGCCGGGGGCGGGCAAGTCGACGATCGGCCGCAAGCTCGCCAAGGAGCTGGGCGTCGATCTCTACGACACCGACGCGGGGATCGAACGCGAGACCGGCCGCACCATCCCGGAGATCTTCGCCGAGGACGGCGAGCCCGAGTTCCGGCGGATCGAGGAACAGGTCGTCCGCCGGGCGATCCTCGAGGAACGCGGCGTGGTCTCCCTCGGCGGCGGGGCCGTGCTCTCACCGAACACCCGGGCACTGCTGCGCGAGTGCACCACGGTGTACCTGGAGATCAGCGTCGCCGAAGGGCTGCGGCGCACCGGGGCCAGCAACCAGCGCCCGCTGCTCAACGGCGCCGACCCCGGCGCGAAGTACCGCGAGCTCATGCGCATCCGCCGCCCGCTCTACCGCGAGGTCGCGACGGTGCGAGTGCGCACCGACGGCCGCAGCCCGAGCCGCGTGGTGCGGATGATCCTCTCCCGCCTCGGCATCGAGCCCGCGGCCACCGACCCCGAACCGGGCGCCCCCGCCCAAGCTCGGACCTCCTCCACCGCGCCGGGCAGCAGCCGATCCAGGTCGCGCAGGCGGGCCAGGGCCAGAGCCGCGGCCCGCCGCCGCGCCGCGGCCGCCGCGGGCGACACCACCGCGCCCGGCTCCCCCTCATCGGCGGCCGGGGCTCCCCCGGCCGCCCCTCCCGAATCCCCGCCCGCCGCAACGACGAGAAACACCGCGGCCGACGACACGGTGCCGAAC
>NZ_JARWRU010000050.1 GCF_029867845.1 Nocardia farcinica
CCAGCATGCCCGCCGCGATCGGCCCGGTGCTCACCCCGAGCAGCCAGGCCAGGTTGCCCTCGCAGAAGATCCAGGTGAGCACGCCGAAGGTGGCCGCGAGACTGAGCGCGGCCAGCACCACGGCCTTCAGCGGCAGCACGATCGAGCGGAAGGCGGCGGCGAGCAGGATCAGCGTGGCCGCCACCATCACCAGCACCATCCACGGCAGCGTCCGCACGATGGAGTCCACGCTGTCGAGGGTGGCCGCGGTGTCGCCGCCGACCAGCAGGCCGGTCCCCGGCGGCGGGGTGAGCGCCCGCACGCCCTCGACCGCCACGCCCGCGGCGTCGCTGCGGTCGGTGGCGGTGAGGAAGGCGTGGAAGACCACCAGGTCGTCGGCGCGGCCGACCGGCACCACGGTGCGCACACCGGCGACGCCGGCGACGGCCTCCGAGACGCTCGCGACCTCGGCCGCCTGCGGCGGGCCGTGCTCGCCGCGCAGCACGACGGTGATGCCGCTGCCCGCGGCGGGGAACCGCTCGGTCAGTTCCTCGACGGTGGCCCGGGACGCGCTGTCGGCGGGCAGCGCGCGATGGTCGATGTCGCCCAGGCGCAGCCCGGTCAGCGGGGCGGCGAGCACCAGCAGCACCGCGACGGCGGCCAGGGCGACGACGCCGGGACGGCGCAGCACCGCGTCGACCACCCGCCGCCAGAACCGCTCGGTTCGGGGCAGTTCGGCGGCAGGGGTGATGCGGTGGCCGACCAGGGCGAGCAGCGCGGGCAGCACGGTCAGCGACAGCAGCGCCGCCAGCGCGACCGCGGCGATCGCGCCGAAGCCCAGCGAGCGCAGCACCGCCTGCGGGAAGACGAACGTGCCCGCGAACGCGCAGACCAGCAGCAGCGCGGAGAAGGCGACGGTGCGGCCCGCGGTGGCGTAGGTGCGCGAGATCGCCGCGGCCACCTCGCGCCCGGCGGCCCGCTCCTCCCGGAACCGGCTCACCAGGAACAGGCCGTAGTCGATGGCCATGCCGAGGCCGAGCAGGGAGGCGATGTTGACCGCGAACACGCTCACCTCGGTGACGGTGGTGAGCAGGCGGATGGCGCCGAGCGCGCCGAGCACCGTCAGCACGCCGACGGCCAGCGGCAGGGCGGCGGCGACGAACCCGCCGAAGACCACCACCAGGATCACCAGCACCAACGGCAACGAGATGAGTTCGGCGCGCACCAGATCCTGAGCCGAGCGCTCGTTGATCTCGGTGGCCAGCGCGCTGTAGCCGGACAGCCGGGTCGGCACGTCCGGCACCCGCAGCGAGTCCTCGATCTCGGCGTAGGCGCGGATGCGGCGGTCGTCGTCACCGGCCAGGTAGACCAGCGCCAGCGCCTGGGTGCCGTCCGCCGAGCGCAGCAGCGCGGACTTGCCGAGGCTGGTCCACGGCGTCTCCACCGGCCGCTGCAGCAGAGCCGGATCGATGCCGTCGAGCGCGGTGCGGACGGACGCCGCCAGCTCGTCGACGGTTCGTCCGGCCGGCGCGGTGTACAAGGCGACCACGTCGGGGGTCTGCGGCCCGAAGTGCTCGCGCACCAGCGAGTCCACCAGCGCGGATTCGCTACCGGGATCGCCGAATCCGGCCGAGCTCACCCGCTCTGAGGTATCGGCGCCGAACAGCCCACATGCCAGCATGATCGCCGCGAGCACGACCAGGACCAGGCGGGGACGGCCCTGGACGAGCCGGTCGAGCAGCCTCACGCCGCGGGCGCTTCGGCGAGTTCGGTGGTCAGCCGCGCGGCGAGGGTGTCCAGCAGTGCCTCCAACCTGGGCTCGATGCCCGCGCCGTTGCGGCAGGAGACGGTGATCTCCAGCCGGTCGTCGACGGCGAGGATGCCGAACAGCAACGGCATGGCACCGCTGTGCTGGGGCAGGATGCGCATGGTGGTCGGCCGCCAGGTGGGGGTGGCCAGGGCGGCGGTGTCCACCGTGCCCATGTGGGAGACGGTGGCCGACACCATGTTCCGGCCTGCGCGGGCGCCGAGCCAGTTGGCGCCGCGCAGCACCGAGCGCACCATCGGCTTCGGGAAGCGGGACAGCCCGCCGTTGTCCATCTCGTTGAGTTCCTGGTTCACGCTCAGCCCCGCGCGCATGCGCGCGGACACGTCCTGCCAGCTCGTGCCGGGCCGGACGTCCAGGAACAGCGGCAGCGCCAGATTCCCGGTGGAACGCAGCGCGGGATCGTGCCTGCGCAGGTCGACCGGGATCATGAAGCGGGAGGCGCCTCGGGTGTGCTCGGCCAGGATGGCGCAGGTGCGGGCCACCACGGCCCGGCCGTTGGCCTCGACCGTGCGGTGGCGAAGCAGCCAGCGCGGCGCGGCCGGGTCCTGCCTGCCGCGTCCGGTGGCGGCGCGGTAGCGCGGGACCACCAGGGTCGGTTTGCCGGGCACGCCCAGACGCGCGACGAGCTCGGCGTCGGCGATCGGGTCGGGCGCGCCGACGAGCGGCTCACCGCGCAGCGCCCGGAACACGTCGTCGACCCACAGCCGCAGCCCCATGCCGTCCATGACGCCGTGGAAGGCGCGGAACACCACGGTCACCGGGTCGCCGGTCAACAGCAGCACCTCGGTGGTGCGCTCCGGGGTCGGCCCGAGCGGGCGGTTCAGTTCCTCGTCGTGTTCGAGCGCGCGGTAGTCCAGCGTCCGGTCCGGGACGACCCGGACGGTGGCGCCGACGCCGCTGTCCACCCATCGTTCGCCCTCGGCCACCAGGCGCGAGCCGGGGTTCGCCGCCGAGGCGGCGTCCACCGCCCGCTGCAACTCCGCGGCGGCCAGCGTGCCCGTGCCCGGCACCGCGAGCTGCATGATGAACGGCGGCGTGACCTGCCGGGTGGAGAAGTACAACCGCTCGGTGGGAGTGATCGGCCTGCGGAAGTCGGTGCCCATGTCGGTGTCCGTTCGGATCGGCTGGTCCGGTCAGCGCAGGCCGGCGGTGAGGGCCATCGCGCCGCCCTCGGCCTGCAACCAGGTGAGGAATTCGTTCATGCCCGTCTCACGGTCCACGATCGGCCGGTAGCCGAGATCGCGGGCGGCGGCGCCGGTGTCGTAGGTGGCGGTGCGGCTGAGCAGCGCGACCACATAGCCCGACAGCGGCGGCGACCAGCGCCCGGCCACCGCCGGGATGCGCCACACCGTGTCGAGCACCTTCACCAGCGCGTCGAGCACGACCGGGTTCGGCTTGCGGGTCGGGACCGGGTACCCGAGCCGGCGCGCCACCTCCGCGAGGAAGCCCCACACATCGGTGCGCTCGGCGTCGGCCACGAAATACGCGCGCCCGCCCGGCGCTTCGGGCCGAAGGGCGAGCAGGCACGCCTCGGCCACGTTCTCGACGTGGCAGAGCGAGGCGTACACGGTGCGGCCGAAGGACAGATCCGGCAGCGCGCCCGCCTGGGTGCGGGCGAGCATGCGCACGATCGGGCCGGAACGGTCGCCGGCGCCCCAGATCGCGCGCGGTCGCAACGCCACGGTTCGCATGTCCTCGGTGTCCGAGGCCAGTACGGCGCGCTCGGCGGCGGCCTTGGTCTCGGAGTAGTAGTTCAGGTACCGGCGCGGATAGGGCACCGACTCGTCGATGTCGATCTGGTCGCCGCCGTCGCGGTCCATCAGCGCGCTCGGGCTGGAGACGAACACGAACCGCCGCACGCCGTCGTGGCGGGCCGCGGCGAGCAGGTGCTCGGTGGCGTGCCGATTCTCGGCCACGAACTGGGCACGGGTGCCGCGCTCGTCGACGCGGGCCGCGCTGTGCACCACCAGATCGACGCCCGCGGTGGCCCGCGCCAGCGAGGCGGGATCGGTGAGATCGCCGTAGACCTTGCGCACCTTGTGTTCGGCTTCGCCGAGACCGCTCAGATCGCTGGTGGGGCGCACCAGCACCGCTACTTCGTGCCCGCCCTCGCGGACCAGCCTGCGCACCACCGCGCCGCCGACGAATCCCGAAGCGCCGGTGACCAATACCGTGCTCACGCCTGTCCCTTTCCGTTGGTGCGCCACCAGGTCAGCCCGAAGATCTGGGTCAGGACCGCGGTGCGCAGCGCGGGCTCTCCGCTGCCCCGGGCGGCGCGCAGGGCGACCGGGATCTGCGCGGCGTGCACGACGACGCTCAGGAACAGGTCGATCCACCACGCCGCGCGCAGCAGCCGGTTGGCAGGCGCCTGCCCGCGCGCCGCGGCCACCGCTCCGACCGCGAGATACAGCCAGCCGATGATCGGAATCGCCCGTAGTGCGGCCACTTTCGCGCTCACCGCGCACCTCCCAGTTGCTTGCCCGCCCACACTGCCAGGTCTTCGCGGCCGATCTTGGCGTTGTGCCTGATGTCCACCGGGAAGCCGGGGTGCACCAGCACATCGGTGATCGCCTCGGTGAGCGGGAACTCCGCCGCCCGCGCCCGCACCGCCGCGAGCACCGCGGCCTCCTCGGCGCCCTCGTCGAGTTCCAGGCACAGCACGGGCCGTTGCGCGCCGGGTGCGCCGACGCCGACCAGCGCGCTGCGCGCCACCCCGGCCACGGGCGCGAAGATCTGCTCCACCTGCACGGTGAACAGATCGCCGTCGGCGGTGCGCACCCGCTGGCTCTTGCGCCCGCAGAACCAGATCCGGCCCTGCTCGTCCAGGCGCGCCAGGTCACCGGTGCGGTGCCAGACGCGCGCACCGTCGGTGATCTTGCCCGCCGCGTTGGCCTGCTCGGGCCAGGCGTAGCGGGTGCTCACATTGGGGCCTGCCACCACGAGTTCGCCGATGCCGCCGGTGTGTTCGAGCTCGTCCGCGCGACGCTCGACCTCCTCCCAGGTGGGCAGCGGGTCGTCGGTGATCGCCACCACCCGCGCCTCGATCCGGTGCGCGGGCCGCCCGATGCAGGTGCCCTCGCCGCGCCGGGTGCGCTCGATCAGCCCGTCCAGCAGCTCCCTGGACTCCACGGTCGACATGGGCAGCGCCTCGGTGGAGCCGTAGCCGGCGAACACGCGCGCGTCCTCGGGCAGCACCTCGCGAAGGCCGGTGACGCACCAGGCGGGCACCGGCGCGCCGCCGGAGAACACGCTCTCCAGGCTGGGCAGCTCCTGCGGGTGCGAGCGCAGCCTGCGCAGCAGCGGGATCAGCACAGCGGGGGAGGCGAACATGGTGCGGATGTCGAAGCGGCGGATCGCGTCGACCACGTGTGCGGGATCGGTGGCGCCCACCTTGCTCGGCACCAGCGGCGGGATGACGCAGCGCGAGCCGAGCAACAGGTCGAGCACGCCGAACAGCGGCAGCGTGATGAGCGAGGCTCCTGGCTCGCGCTCCTCGCGGGCGAGGTGCACCTGCTCGACCATCGCGCTGAGATTGCCGTGGGTCAGCTCGACGGCCTTGGCCGGGCCGGTGCTGCCGGTGGTGAAGGCGATGAGCAGGGTGTCGTCCGGGTTGCCGTGCACCCCGGCCGGGCGTGGCCTGGTCGGGCGGCGGCCCCACGACTGGAGCGTCGGACCACCCCAGAACCAGCGCCTGCCGACCGTGACGGCGGTGCGCACCGTGCGGAAGTTCCAGCGCGCCAGCACCCGCAGCGCGTGCGCCTGCGGCATGCCGACGAACGCCTCGGCCCGCACCGCGCGCAGGCAGCGCAGCATCTTGCGCACGCCCATGCCCGGGTCGATGACGATGGGTACCGCGCCGATCTCCAGCAGGCCGAGCAGGGTCGCGTACAGCTCGGGGCCGGGCAGCACCAGCACGATCGTCCTGGTGCCTGGTCCCACCCCGGCCTCGGACATGCGCTGGGCCACGGTGGCGGCCCAGGCGTCCAGCTCCCCGTACTCGAGCCTGCGGTACTGCGGCAGACCGTCCGGGCCGAAGCCGTCGGGACAGCGCAGCGCCGGACGGTGCGGGTCGGTGCGGACGATCTCGCGGAAACGGTCGAGGCCCGCCCAGTAGGTGACCGGGGTGGTGCCGTGCTCGGCGTCGAGCGTGCCGGCAACGGTCATGCCGGCACCCCTGCCGGGGCGGTCAGCTGATACACCACCGCTGCCGCCGCCGGGCCCGCGCCCGCGGCGACGAACAGCACGCGCCGGTAGCCGGCCAGGCTGTCCTCGGCGACGGCGCGGTCGAAGGCGGCGGTCAGCGCGGCGGTGTGCGGGTCGCCGTCGGACAGGTCGGGAGTGCGCAGATGCGCGCGGTCGATGCCGAGCGCGTCAGCGACGCGGCCACCGAATTCCGGTGTGGGCGTCGAGGTGATGAGCGCCAGCTCGCCCGCCTCACCGACACCCGACTCGGCGAGCACGCCGGCCGCTGCCTCCACGGCGGTCGACAGCAGCCGCTCCTCGAAGTCCTCCTCGCGCACCACGGTCATGGCGCCGCGACCGGTGGTGCCCATGGCGGCGGTGTCCACGTACCCCTCGACGGCGGGCGTACCGGCCCCGGCCACCGAGCGCACCACGCCGAAGCCCGCCGGCTCGCCGGTGCGGCCGAGCAGCATGGCCGCACCGCAGGTGGCGTAGGGGAAGTCCGCGTCGGCGGCGTGGCGGGTCGTCGACGGATGGGTGTCGCCGGAGACGATCAGCACGTACTCGGCGCTGCCGGTCTCCAGGATCGAGGTGGCCACCCGGACCGCCTCCAGCACGCCGGTCGCGCCGTTCATCAGGTCGAAGGCGAAGGTCCGGGGATCGTGCGTGGCGTACTCGAGGCCGATGCCTGCCTCCTTCTGGATCAGCGCGGCCACGGCGGGCTCGAGGGTGTTGGAGTCGCGGAAGACACCGGTGTTGATGAGCACGCCGACCTGGTCGGGACGCACGCCCGCCTTCTCCAGGCACAGCCGCGCGGCGCGGCCGCTGTGGGCGACGATGCTCGCGGTGTCGCCGCCGCGGCTGACAGCGGTGGATGCAATGCGCACAGTCATGACTGGACCTAGATCTTCAGCGAGGAGATGGTGGTTGACAGGTATCCGGTGACGATGCCGGAGGCTGCGGGGATCATCAGCAGCTTCGAGCCCTCCGGGATCTTCTGGTCCCCCAGCGCGTCGTGCAGCACCAGGAAGTGCGAGGTGGTGGAGGTGTTGCCGTACTTCTCGATCACCCGCAGGTCCGGCGGCATGGGGCTGCCGAACTCCCGCTCGCAGATGGCGTTCATCCACGGGATGGCGGCCGCGCCGAACTGGTGGTGGATGACGTAGTCGAACTGCTCGTCGGCGAACGTGCGGCCCTGCGACTCGAGGAAGTTGCGGTGGCTGTCCGGCCCGAGGCGGAAGCGGTCCTCGTTGTGCATCTGCCGGTTGTCGGTGTAGAGGGCGATGCCCTCGGTGCGGTCGCTCGGCATGCCGAGACACAGCTGCGCGTACTCGGCGGCGGTGAGCAGGTCGACGTAGTGGATGACGTCGCGGTCGTCGACGGCCTCGTCCAGCACGATCGCGCAGCCGGAATCGCCCACCGACAGCGAGGCGAACTGCAGGTCGTACTTCTCCGAGATCTCCCTGACCGCGGTGTCGGCGATGGGCGTGATCGCCTCGCCGCTGACCACGAGGCCGTTGCGGACCGCGCCGGAGCGGATCATCCGGTCGAGAATGTAGGTGCCGGTGAGCATTCCGGCGCAGGCGTTGGAGACGTCGAAGGTGATCGCCTTGGTCGCGCCGAGCTCCCCGGCCAGCGCGCCGGCGAAGGACGGCTCCATGTACATGCGGGTGCCGAAGCGGCTGCGGGTGATCGAGGTGGAGATGACGACATCCAGCTCGGCGGCGTCGTAGCGCGAACGCGACAGGCAGTCCTGCGCGGCCCTGGTGGCCAGCGTGAAGGAGTCCTCGTAGTTGTCCGGGTCCTTCGAGTGCACGCGCCGCTCCTGGACGCCGGTGATCTTCTCCAGATCGAACGACGGGGGCGTGGCCAACCGGGACAGCAACTCCTCAGTGCTGAGT
>NZ_JARWRU010000051.1 GCF_029867845.1 Nocardia farcinica
CGAGGAGGCCTGCGGCGTCTCGCCCGCGGCGACGTGCACGGCACGGCGGCGGTCGCGCTGGATGTCCTCGGCCAGATTGGCCAGCAGCACGAAGTAGGTGAAGGCGCGGATGAGCGGCAGGGCCACCTCGATGTCGACCGCACGCAGCATGTCGGCGACCGCGCTGCGGCCGACCTCCTCGCGGCGCACCCGGAACGCCTCCACCCTGACCCGTTCGATCAGATCGAAGACCTCGGGGCCCTCGTGGTCCCGGATGGTGTCGCCGAGCACGCCGCCGAGGAAGCGGATGTCGTCGCGCAGCGGCCTGGTGGCGTCCTGTTCGGTTTCGATCCGCGATCGGCTCATGCGCCCGACCCTACTGCCGCCAGGCGTTGCGGGCCCGCCCTGACGCGGGAGAATTGCACAGGAGTGCGCGCGGTCTCAGACCTGTGGATGAACGCCACCCGCGCACCCGACGACCGCTGATGATCTTTCTAGGATGACCGCATGTCCGAGGACGCAACCCGCACCGAACTGACCGCCACCGGCCGCTTCGCTCACTTCGCCAGCACCCGGCTCGCCGGCTTCACCAAGATGCAGAGCAGGCTGCACACCCGTCTCTACACCCGCTACGGCGGCACCCGCTTCGGAAAGTGGCTCGGCCGCCCGATCTTCAAGCTGACCGTGGTCGGCCGCAAGTCCGGGCAGCCGCGCTCGGTGGTGCTCATGTACGTGCCCGACGGCGAGGAACTGCTCGTCTGCGGCTCCAACGGCGGCACGCCGAAGCCGCCGAACTGGTGGCACAACCTGGTCGCCGCCGGACGGGCCGAGGTACAGGTCGGCGCCGAGAGCTGGCCGGTCACCGCACGCGTGGTCACCGACGCCCAGGAGTACGAGCGGCGCTGGCAGGTGCTGCTCGAGCACTACCCCGACTTCGCCACCTACCAGGCGCTCACCGAGCGCAAGCTGCCGATCGCCGTGCTCGCTCGCGCGGACTCCTGACCGCCGCGCGGCATCCGTTCCCGCTGCTCGCCGCCGTTCCGCGCGCCGCCGCCGGTTCCGCTGTCCGGCAGCGTCACCTGCCCGCTTCGGCGAGGATGGTGAGGACCGCCTCGGAGGTGTAGAACGGCTCGAGGCGTTCCCGGATCAGACGGGCGAGCACGCCGTCACGCTTGGCCGCCTCGACGACAGCGGGGCCGTAGCGCAGGATCTCGGCGGTCACGTCGTCGGCGGTCAGGCCGAGTTCGGGCAGCATGGCGGCCAGGGTGTAGCCGCCGTAACGCTCGTGGAAGACCTCAACGCACTGGGCGACCAGTTCACCGAAATAGCGCTTCTCCCTGGTGGTCACGGCGACCTCGTAGCAGAGCAGGACCAGTTCGTTGAGGTCGAGCTTGGTGAGGTACTCGCGCAGACCGCTGACCGGCTCGTCGGCGTGCAGGTCCCAGAACTCCATGGCGGCCGAGTGCACGGGCGCGTCGCGCAGCATCTCGCGGATGGCGTTGTTGGTGCGCTTGAGCGCGAACAGCGCGCCCTTGCCCGCGAGGTCGCCCACGAAGGTGTTGTCGGCGGCCTTCATGGCGCGGTTGGCGGCCGACTGGCCGAGCGACATGAGCGAGCCGACGCCGGGAATCTTCTCCGCCCGTTCACGATTGGCCTGCACGAAGTCGCTGATCAGCTTGTCGACGAATTTGGCGGCGACGGTGGCCACCAGCGGGGATTCGGTGAGCCGGTCCAGGATCCGCTCCTGGGCCTGGTGCATGCCGAGCACCTTCTCCAGCAGTTGTTCCACCGGCTCACGGTCGACCACCGAGCCGAGGGTGTCGGTGTCGTTGCCCGCGATGTGGTCGTAGATGGCGTCGGCGAAGACGCCGACCATGTCGGCCAGCACCGGGCTGCCGCCCATGAGGTCGACCACGGTGGCCACGGTCTGCTTGCCGTCCTCCGACGTGGCCACCTCGCCGAGCTGGACCGTCTCGGCGACGGCGAGCACGTCGGCGACGTCACGGGCGACCACCTCGGCGAAACGCTCACCGGTCACCTCGGCGAGCAGGAAGTCCACCTGTGCGTCGAGCAGTCGCTCGGCGATCGCGCGCGGTTCGGTCATCGAATCCACCCCTGGTCGGTCGGTCGGCCCGCCGGGATGGCGGGCCTCAGTCGGCGCTCTCGCCGCGCACCGACCGGCGGATGCGGTCGAGGCGTTCACGCGCGGCCTGCTCGCGCGCGGCGAATAGCTCGTCGGCGTCGCGGCCCGCCGGGGTCCGGCGATCGAGTTCGCGCATGCCCTCGGCGGTGCCGAAACGTCGGTCGACCTTATCGCGAACCGCGTCGAAGGTGGGCACCCCGGAGTCGGTGTAGCCACCGGCTCCCGGCGCAGGCGCCCCTGCCGCTCCGGGGAACAGAACCCCGCTGGGCTGGCCGGGAAGGGAACCCGCCGGATCGCCGATCGGCGGGGCAGTGGTGCTGGTCACATCGCCCGGGGTGTCGCCGCGGGGCAGCCGTTCGTGCTCGGCGAGCCCCTCGCCGCCCGGCCTCGGCGTCGCCGCGTCGGCGGGGATCTCGGCCAAGGCGGCGCGCACCGCGGCGAAGGC
>NZ_JARWRU010000052.1 GCF_029867845.1 Nocardia farcinica
CGCAGCCGACGCAGTCGGCGCAGTCGGCGCAGTCGGCGAAGACACGCAACGTGCGCACGCCCGCGATCGCGCACAGCCCCGACCGCAGTCGCTCGGTCAGCGCGCGCTCGTGCGCCAGCTGCGCGTCGGCGTCGATGGCGGCAAGGGCATCGCAGGCCGCGGCGATCGCGGCCGCGCCGAGCACGTTCGGCGACCCGGCCTCGTGCCGTTGCGGCGCGCACGCCCAGCGCGCGTCGTCCGCGGTGACCTCGCGGACCGCTCCGCCGCCCGCCAGATAGGGCCGCGCGGCGTCGAGCCAGTCCCGCCTGCCCACCAGCACGCCCGCACCGAAGGGCGCGTAGAGCTTGTGCCCGGAGAATGCCAGGTAGTCGATTCCACTGTCCCGCAACGAGATCCGCCGATGCGGGGCCAGCTGGGCGGCGTCGCAGAGCAGCCGGGCGCCGTGCCGGTGCGCGAGCGCGGCCACTTCCGCCACCGGCAGCACCTCGCCGGTCACATTGGAGGCGCCGGTGATAGCGAGCAGCGCGGCGGGCCGGGCGGCCAGTTCCGCCTCCAGCCGGATCAGCGTCTCGGCGACGGTGCGGGCGGCGGTGACCACGCGACGGCCGTTGCGGGTCCACGGCAGGAAGTTGGCGTGGTGTTCGATGTCGAGCACCACGGTCTCGCCGGGCACGCAGGCGGCCAGCAGGTTCAGCGAGTCGGTGGTGTTGCGCGTGAAGACGACGACCTGGTCGTCGCAGGCGTCGAGGAAACGCGCCACCGAACCGCGGGCGGACTCGTAGCACTCGGTGGAGACGCGGGAGGCGTAGCCCGCGCCGCGGTGCACGCTGGCGTAGTAGGGCAACAGATCCTGGAGGCGGTCGGTGACCTGGGCGAGGGCGGGGGCGCTGGCGGCGTAGTCGAAGTTGGCGTAGCGGGCGGTGCCGCCCTGGACGAGGGGAACGCGCAGGTCGTCACCGGACACCCGGGCCAGCGGGCCGCACGCCGGGTCGACACCGGCCGTGTGCGCGCGGGGCGTGTCGGCGCCAGGCGCGACGGTCTGGGTCGAGGTGGTCAGGACAGCAGCAGGCATGGCGAAATCCCATCGGCTCATGGACCCGAGATCGTGGGAGTCGTCGAGTCCGCGCTTGCCGCGCCCGGTCGGACGGCGGCCAGGTCGTCACCCGGAGCACCCCACCGCGGAGGAGGGTTGCCGACCAGCGAGCCGGGGCTTGGCGCTGGTACTCATGACCTGCCCAAAGACTGGCAAATCCGCGCCGGGAATGTCAAATGTCCAGCTCACGCGGCGTTTCCCGCGGCACGGCCGGTACCGTGGCAGTCGACCGAGACAGTGTTCGCCGATCGGTAACCCCCCTGTGGAAGAACTGTCGTGGACACCACCTGTCGTGGACACCGATCCACCGGGTACGACATCGACGACAACGCACCGTCGGGGAGAGGCAGGCACGACGTGATGCTCCAGCCGCAGGCGGACACCGCGACCGGAACCGCGCGGAGACCGCCGGGCCGGGCGCCCGATCCGCTGCGTCGCGGCGAGCGCGCCCCCGCCCCGCGCACCCTGGTCGACATCCTCGACGCCACCGTCGCCGCCCACCCGGACGCCCCCGCGATCGACGACGGCGAGCGCGTGCTGTCCTACGCCGAGCTGCGTGCCGAGATCGACACCCGCGCAGCCGAACTCGCCGCCGCCGGGGTGTCGAGGGGCGACCGGGTCGGCATCAGATTGCCCTCGGGTAGCCACCACCTCTACGCGACCATCCTCGCCACCCTCTACGCGGGCGCCGCCTACGTCCCCGTGGACGCCGACGACCCCGACGAGCGCGCCGCCCTCGTCTTCGGCGAGGCGGGCATCCGCGTGCTGGTGTCCGCCGACGGCGTCGTGCGGGCCGGCCAGGACATTCCGCGCGACGACATCCCGCCTGCCGCCGGCGACCGGAGCGCGACCGCCGCCGTCGGGGGCCCGAGGGCCCGGCCCGGGCGCCACCCCCGGGGAAAAATTACCAACCGCGAGGCCGGGCCCCCCCCAGGGGGGGGCGG